>JBHHVM010000097.1:0-9747 GCA_046754265.1 Phycisphaerae bacterium | reverse complement strand
GCTATCGGCAAATGGGTCATTGACCTGGCCCTCAACGCTCTTGGTGTGCCTGCGCCGCAACCGACCCCTCGCGTTCCCCAGGAGATCCGCCCATGAATCGAGACCCCGGCACAGTCTATCTCATCGGCGCCGGACCGGGCCACGCGGACCTGATCACCGTGCGAGCCCTTCGCCTGCTGCGCCGGGCCGACGTCGTGGTCTACGATCGACTGCTTTCGAGCGAGCTGTTGCACGAGGCTCGCCCGGATGCGGAGCTGATCGACGTGGGCAAGCACCCCGGTTTCGAGCGGATCACCCAGCCTGAAATCAACGACCTGCTCGTCGATCGGACCCGTCGCGGATTGGACGTGGCCCGACTCAAGGGCGGGGACCCCTTCGTGTTCGGTCGAGGCGGCGAGGAGGCTGGCCACTGCGCCGAAGCCGGTGTTCGGGTCGAGGTGGTCCCCGGCATCAGCAGCGCCCATGCCGTCCCAGCCGCGGCGGGCATACCCATCACCTACCGCGGGGTCAGCCGGTCCTGCGTGGTGGTCACCGGACAAACCGACCCCGATCTGGGTCGGGCTGACTTGCCGTATCAGGCCCTGGCAGCAATCGACACGGTGGTGATTCTGATGGGTCGATCGAACCTGCGCGAGATCACCGGCAGGCTGATCCAGGCCGGCCGGTCGGGGAGAACGCCGGCCGCGTGCATCGAGACCGGCTGCACGCCGCAGCAGCGCGTGGTCCGCGGCACCCTGGCATCGCTGGCCGCCCTGGCCGATGCCCACAAACTGCAAGCCCCGGTCACCACCATCATTGGCGACGTGGCCGCCATGAATCTTCTACCAGTCCACGAAGGTATGCTGGCCGAGCGGGCGGGTTGATCGCCCTTCTCAAAAGCACCCGTCGCTTGCGCTCTGGGCTCTGATTCAAACCTCGTTACCGTGCGTTTACTTGACGGTGATCTTCGATTGGCCCACCACCAGCAGGTCGTACACTTCTTCAACATCCACATTGTGCATCCGGATGCAGCCCAGTGACACGCTTTTGCCGATGCTGTCGGGTTCGATCGTGCCGTGGATGCCGTAGCGAAGCTGACCCAACGCCTGGCCTTCGACGCCCTCCATGCCGATCCAACGTTCGCCCAGCGGATTCTCGGGATCGTCAGCCAGGATGATCTGACCGCCTCGGGGGGGATAGTACTGGGGGTTTTTGAGCTTGTTTTTGACCTTCCACACGCCGGTCGGCGTACCGTCCTCGGCGCCCAGCCCGACTGGAAACCGCTTGATGAAGGTTCCCTGAAGGTAGATATCCATGGCGTAATCCGCCTTGGTCACCACCGCATGGAAGGGACCTTTGACGACTTTGAGGCGCTGGCCCGCACGAATCTGGTTCTTGTCCGAAATGTTGTTCACCGCCGCCAGGAAATCGTCCGTCACCTTGAAGCGCTTGGCGATTTTATTCAACGACTCGCCCGGTTCAACGGTGTAGTGCTCGACGAAGGGGTCGTCAGGCAGCACGGCACTGGAAAGGACGGTCTGGCGAGCCAGGCGGGTCAGGTCGGCCCGCAGCTTGACCCGCTCGTCCAAGGGCAATTCGTGCTGCAGGGCTTCGCTGAGTTGGGCCCGGGCGGTGACCAGTTGACCCTGGTCCATGGCCTTTCGACCCGAGGCTGATAGGACGCGCCCGCGGTCGACATCCTGGGCCGAGCGTTTTCGATCCGCTTCGGGATCGGTTCCCCGCTCCGGGACGTTGGCCTGTGGACCGCCATCCAACTCCGCCGATTCGGGTCGATCCGACGTTAACGGCACAAACGCCTGATCCTGAATCTCGTCCGGTGAATCGGGGCTTGGCTGCCAGAACATCCAATAGCCAAGACCGATTCCGCCGATCACGAATAGCGTCGCGAAGACTTGAAACTGGGTACCTGGGCGTCTTGCCATGACTGCGCCTCCTTGCAAGGTATGAAGCTCTTGAACTCGCCTTGAGCACCCGTTCGGTTTTGCACCGCCCGGGCATGCATGAGCATAAACCAACCCAAACCGGATGCAAGCACCAAGGGTGAACCGACGCACCAAATACAGGATTTCACACGCAGCGCGTCAGCCGGCGGAGGAGGATTCCGCCGCGAGGGGGACGACCTTGGACGGTTCGCTTGGCGGGCTGTAGGCCCCGGTCATGGTCACCAACACGCCCGGAAGGGCCCACAGCAATTGCACGAACCGAACCCCCATGGCCAGGCATAGCACCTGTGACAAATTGCCGTGCGTACCCACTAGAAAGTGCTTGAAAACCGCTTCCATGGTCCCAAGTCCCTGCGGAGAGATGGGCACCGCCCCCACAATCAGACCGGCTGCGATGCTGGCGTAGTAATCGAACACCGATCGCCCCGCGAAATCCATTCCCACCGCGTAGGCAATGAGTACGAAGACGCTCAGCGCGATGACCTGCAACAGCACCGTCACCGCATAGGCCCCCAGGACCAATGGCCGGTGCTTCAACAGACGCCGCGTGGCCCGGTCGGCCCGGCGAGCGTGGGACAACAGCCGGGCCGACAGGCCCCCGCCCTTGCCGCCGGCGGTGTCTGCCCCGTCGGCGGCGTCGGCCAGGGCAGTCAGTCGCCTTGAAATGCGGCGCGACCCCAACCAGGTCCGCAACCGTTCAGAGATAAGCAAAGCCCCGCCCAGCAGCAATCCGCCCAGGACCGCCAAACCTAGCAGGCCCATGTACCGCAACCGGGGCTCCTTGCCGTAGAGGGTGCTGACCACCCCCACCATGGTCAGCAAACCCGCCAAACCGGCTACCCGGTCCAGAAACACGGTGGTGACCGCTTCAGTCTTTTGATCGGTGTGCAAGGTGATGTAATAGGCTTTGACCACGTCCCCCCCGGTCGTACCCGGGGCCGCGAAGTTCAGAAAGTTCCCGGCAAAACAGAGCTTGACGCTTTCCCAATAGCTGATGCGAACATCCTGGGCCCGCAGCAACCATTGAAACCGCAGCGACTGCAGGAACGAAACCGGAAGAAAGGCCACCACACTGAGCAATAGCATGGTGTGATTGCTCCGGCCAATCACCGTCCACAGTCCGTAGGTGATCCGCTGGGCCCCCGCGGAATCCAGTGCCACCTCGGCTCGATCCACCTCGACTTTCGTGCCGCCCTGCAACACGGTGACACTGTCGTCCGACTGATCCACTAGCTGCAACACGCGCCCGTCGGAAAGTTCGACCGCATCGTGCAGCCGGACGCCGTAAAGCACCCAGCCCAAGGCGACCGCGCAGACCGCAATCCGCAACACCGTCCATAACCACGATCTGCCCTTGGCGCTCATCCAGCGCTCCCCCGGTGCGGTGCAGCGCCCCGGGCCAAAATGAGATCATCCGCCCCTTGGCGACGAAGGTCCTCCACCAGCCGATCCACCAGACCGTCTCGATCCGTCACTTGGCCCGAGCACCGGGCATAGGCTCGGCCTTGACCGTCCGGGGCCAGCACGGCTGCGGTCAACTCGATTTGGTCGAGCGCGACTTCCGCCAAAACGCCGATCGGCGCCAGGCAGCCACCCGCCAAACGCGCAGCCACCGCCCGTTCACAACCCAGTGCCATGTTGACGGCATCGTCATTCAACGGACTCACCCAGGATCCGATTTCCTCGTCGTCGACCCGGACCTGCACAGCCAACGTGCCTTGACCGGCGGCTGGGACCATGGTCTCGACCGCCAATACGTCGACAATTTGATCCGCCAAGCCTACGCGCTCCAGCCCCGCCTTGGCCAGCACGATGGCGTCATATTGGCCGGCTGCGACCTTCCCGACCCGTGTGTCCACGTTGCCGCGAAGCGGCCGGACGACAAGGTCAGGCCGCAGGTGCAGCAATTCGGCCCGCCGCCGCGGACTGCTCGTGCCGACGCCCGCACCGGCGGGCAAATCCGCCAAACTCAGACCGTCCCGACTGATCAGGGCATCGCGCGGGTCCGCCCGGCACGGCACCGCCGCGACGACCAATCCCGCCGTCTCGGCACCCGGCAAGTCCTTGGCGGAATGCACCGCCAGGTCGATTCGCCCCTCCAACAGGGCCTGCTCCAACTCGGTGGTAAACTCCCCTTTGGCGCCGGGGGCCTGCTCGCCCGCTGCCGACGCCCGATCGCCCCGCGTGGTGATGGGCCGAAGTTCAACGTCCAGCTTGGGGTGCCGCAATTTCAACAGGTCAACCACGATTGCGGTTTGGGCCAACGCCAGACGCGACGCCCGCGTTCCCACGATAACCCTGCCCGTGCAACCTTGGCTCGGTTTTGCCGGCATGGCCATTTGGCAGATCACCGGGGGCTGAACGGCGCCCGTATCCAGATGCCTCACGAATCCTATGGAGCCGGTGTGGAGTCACTTGAACCGAACACCGCCATGCGCTCGCGGTGCAGCGCCGCCAACTCCCGCACCAGTGGGTCCGGATCGGTCTTGGCAAGTCGCTCCGCAACACGGGTAAACACTCTGCCCTGCTGTCTGGACAGCACGTCCACCGCCACCAAGCGGACCAGCCAGTGCGCATCCGAAAGCAGCGGGGCCAGGGCCTGCACCTCTTGCGACCTGAGCTGCAGCCGGGCTAGCGCTCGCCCAGCCCGGGCCCGAACCATGGCGTCGGGGTCCTTCAAACCGGCCAACAGCACCTCCTCGAGCCATCGCCGGTCGATGCGCACGGGCGTGTAATCCACCGTCTCACCCATCACCGCCAACCGCTCGACCAGCAGTCCGGCCACCGTGGCCAGGGCCCGGGCTCGGTTGGCTGCGCTGGGGTCGCGAAGCTCGGCCGATAGAGCCGCGGCGCCGGCCCGGTCGTATCGCAGCCCGGGCCGAACGATGGTGACAGATGCCGTCAGCTTACCCGCGACGCCACGTTGGGCATCGGTCCCATCCACGATGCCCGAGTCCAGTGTGACCTCGAACGTCACGGCGACCTCTCGCTGGGGCATGGTCAATGCCAGGTCCGCCACCGGGCCCAAGTCAAGACGCGTCACCACGTCCAGCCGTTCGCCGGGCTCCAGCACCGGGCGCAAGGTCAGGCGGATCGGCAGGTAGCCGTCCATGGCCGGTTGTTTAAGGCCGATTGCCCGGGCCGAAACCAACACATCACCGTCTATCATTTGCCCCGGGCCGATGGTGATGGCAAACGGGCCTTGGTTGGTCAAAGTCACTTTGGCACGCCAGGCGTCGGCGTAACGCGGATGCGGGTCGGCTGGGGCGATGGTCAGCCCGCAGAACCGCTCTGGATGCTGGGGGAACTCCAAGACCCGCTCATCAAACGAATCCAATGCCGCCAGGACGGCGCGATGTTCCGGCTTGGGCAACGGAACCTCGCCCAACTGTTCGAGCAACTCGACGATGCGCTCGTACGCGGGGCCCGACCGCCGAAGCTGCTCCGCGTCGCGCAGGATGGCCACCGCGTCGGCCTCCTGCCCCAGCCCCACCAGCGCCCTTGCCAGGCCCCAACCCGCCCAAGCATCGGACAGGGTGGGCACACACAGCGGGCCCAGGATCGCCTGGGCGTCGGGCCATCGCTCAGCCAGGACCAGGGCCAAGCCGCGTATCCGCTGCACCGTGGCATCCTCGGGCGCCGCCTCGACGGCCCGTTTGGAAAACTCCAGGGCCTTTTCGGGATTTGGGTCGGTGTGGATATAAAACCAGGCGACGCGGACCTCGGACTCGACGTCGGCTTTACCGTCAGCCTGCCCCTGCCACTCGGCTATTCGCCCGCGCAACAGCGGAAGATTGGCTTGCACCAGATCGTCCCTGCCGGCGCGTCTGGCCCGTTCCACCATCAGGGTGGCGAGCTCGAACTGCTCATCCGGGTTGGCCTCGATGCGGCTGGACCATTTTAGCATGCCCTCGAGGTTTCCCGCATCACGCAGGCTGCGCACCGCGTCCAAGCGCAATGCGAACGGCACGCCGGCGTCACCGTCGGGGCCGGCCGACAACAGATCGGCCGAGCGGGAGTACCAGGGCAGGGCCCGATCGTGCAGAGACAGGGCATCCAACAACCGGGCCAATTGCCACATCGGCTCGGGACGCTGCGGGGCGGCGGCGATGGATGTCAACAGGAACTCGACCTGTTGATGCGATGCCACAGCCTGACTTTCCAACTCGGCTTCAAGCCGGCGGGCGGTGAAATTGAAGCAATACGCCTCGACCGACTGCCGGGCATGGGCCTTGGCGGCATCAAGATCACCGATACCGGCCAGGGTCTCGGCCATGAGCCGGTGAAGCTCGCTTCTCAGCGGGGCAGGCAATCCGGTCGATTCCAAATGGGTCCGGCAGAATTCGACCCGCTTGTCTGCGGTTTGCAGGCGGTCGAACGCCTGAGTCAGATAGGCCAAGCGCTCGGCATGATCGGCTTCGTGGAGCTGGCAGTATTGTCTCAGGGCGTCGAATGCCCGGTCGGATTGGCCCAACAAGAGCCACAAATCGCGTTGGGCGTGGTAGGCATCGGCCAACGCCGGGTCGAGCCGGGTGGCGGCCTGGAGCCACACCAGCAGCGTACGAACCTGGCCCACAGACGGCGGCGAATCGCTCTGTAGCCCCAAGTGGCGGGCATAGTCCAGCATCCATTGCCCCGCCACCGCATCAGGCGATGGATCGGCATCGGCATTTGCGGTCGCCACGATGATCCAGAACGGCCCCAGGACCGCGCATAGACCCACCACGGCCCAGTCACTCCGCAGCCGACGCGTGCGACCGCGAGAGTGACACGTATTGGCCCCCTTCACAGTCACGCCTGGGAATCCGGTGATGGGCTTGGGGGCGGTGCGGAGGTAGCCGGCGTCACCTGATTCAGCAGGTCGTGATATTTGCGGACGATGGGCTCCACGTCGGCCAGCAGCCTGGCCCGGCGCAGAAAATACTCTTGTTGCTGAGGCATGTCCATTCGCCGGCAGGCTTCAGCCAGTAGAACGTGCGTCAAGGCGGATCCGGGGGCTTCGAGCAGCTCGGCGATTTTGACTTTGCCGGTCAAATCTTCGACGGCCTGTTCGGATCGACCGGCCGCCAGTTGATAGCGCAGCTCGATGGGCAGCATGGTCATTCGATCGCTGAGCGAAAGCGGGCTTTGTTGAATGGCCTGCACCACCGGTCCGGCGCCGGCGGTGTCGTTGAGCATGAGCAGTGAATCGGCCAGCACCATTCGGGTGGCCGTCGCGATGCTGTTCATCGAGCCGAGGCGATACCGCAGCAACGATCGGCAGATGATGGCCGCCTCGCGATAGGCGCTGTCCAGATGGGCACTGACCGCCAGGTAATGGCAGGCCAGGATCTTGCCGCTTCGCAGCGGGCTGGGCCCCTCCAGAACTTGGAGCAGTTTCCGGCGGGCCTCTTCCAACTGACCCTGGGCCAACAGCGTCGAACTGGACCGGGCCGATCGAACCTGCTTGATGGTGCGCCAAGACATCGCAATCCACAGCCCGGCCATCGCCCCCAACCCCAGCACGGTCCAGATCTGCCAGGCTCGGCCACCGCGATAGAAAACCACCAGCGTCACGCACAATGCCACAATCAGGCACCCTTGTAAGAGCGAGGCGAGTCGCATCTGCCGGCGGAAACGCTGGGCGATGGAGGCGTCGGGCTGGGCCGTCATAGGGGCACCTCGGTCGGGGGGTACTGCTCTGCCAACTCAGCCAATTGCGGGAAGCGGTCCACCAGCCTGGCCGGGGCCACCAGGAGCGTGGCATCGCCCCATAGATCGCCCGCTTGACGGGTGTGGCCCCGCCGATGGAAGCCCAGGGCCATCAACCCATAGCCGTAGCCCGAGCGGGTCGAGAGGCAGGACCTGAACAAGTCGCGCCGATCCTCAGCCGCTTCGAGCAGGTCGTCATACTGGCCCATGACCACCTCGCGAAACAGACGCAGCAATTCGACGTGGGCCTTCCAGGGGCGGGGCAGGTTCTGCCGTTGGAGGGCGTCGATCAGTTCGACGGCGCCGGTCAGGTTTTCGGTCCGCAGCATGGAGGCTGCCATGCCGATGGCAGCCGTTTGAAGCTGGGCGTAATGGCCCAGGTGCTCGTGCAGAACCTGGCCATAGAGAATCTGGCTGGTTTCGTAATCGTGGTGATGGTCGGCGACAGCCGCCAAGCCGAGCAAGCCCTGGGTCCGCAGACTCGGATCGTTGACCGGGTTGGCCAACATCCGGCTGAACGACCGGTCAGCCGTGGGCCAATCTTCAAGCAAGACCGCTTCGTGAGCCTGGGTCCACCGCTCGACCAGGCGTTGCGAACGCCGTTGGGCGGTCCGGGCCACCGCCACGATGGTCAGCCCTGCCACAAGCGGCGCGATCCGGCTGGCCACCGACGGCAGCGCCAAGGCAGCCGGGTTGGCCAGGATGACGCCGATCAGAATGCCCGAGGCCAGCATAGCCCCCAGACGAAAAGCGTGAAGCCGGCGCCGGGGACGAGAGCTGGCAATCAATTGGCGCGCCTGGGCCGTGGTCATAGCACCCGCGTTGTAGTCTCAGTATGCCGAAGATGCAAGGAAAAGCGGAGTTCGAGTTCGAGTCCCGGCGCGCCGGGAGAGTGTCGAGTTGCCTTTGCCTACGTGCCTACATGCCTACGTGCCTACGTGCCTAGCAGTTGGCCTTTCGATTTTCGATTTTCGACTTTCGACTTTCGCCTTTAGTCGTTCCGAGCGTTGTCGTAGTCCCCCACAACAAGCCGGCCTATCCGTTGTGGAAGCTTGTTGTCGAAGAAGCACGGCATCCGATCCACGGTCTCCTGAAACCGAACCGCCCGCTTGTCCACAGCCGACTTGGTCCCAGCCCCGCGAAGCGTGCCGTAAACGGTAAAGACGTGAGAACGGGTGGTGACCCAGTCGCCCAGGGCGATGAGCAGTGCGGCGGCCTCGATGAAATCGTCGTTTGGATTGCCTGCGATCTTACCAGTATCAATCCTGTACGCCGCAGTCGACGCACCTATGTTCCAAACGTGCGCAAGCTCACCAACCGTTAAGAACCCAGTGCCGTTCCTTGCTCGAACTCCGGTAGTGGGATTGTAGTCGCCTGTACCAGTACCTATATCGCGTGCTTCGCGGTAGGCCACGATGGATTGAGCGAGTTCGGGTCCTATGGGCGTCGCAAGATTCGGGTCCGGGTTAAGAACACCAAAGACTTTCTCCTGGATTGAGGCCATGCCTTGCGAATTGGGATACGGTCCCGGAAGGGCGTCGAGATCGACCTGTGACAAGTAGGGTATTCCCTGAATGACCCACCATGGAGCCGAGTTTAGGTCGATGCGACCATGAACACGCATACCGCCCTGATCGACAGTCGGCGTCGGATCATTCAACCCGCCGGTCGCATTGGTGCGCGCATGATCAAGCGGCAGAGCAGTGAAGTAATCGAAGATCAATTGCCCCCAAGGAATGTTAAGTGCCGTTGGATTCAGGTTGACTCGATCCGCCCAATAAAGAAGATCTTGAGGAAGTCCCGTGTCAAAAATGGGCATTCGGCCATTATCGATACGTTGGGGATTGTTGCCGGTAGCGAGCGCCCTGTTAAATGGAATGGCCGGCTGATTAGCCTCTCTGCAAAGGAGCGACAACGCCCCGGTGGTCGGGAAGACCCTGGTGACGTCGCCGTTGATCTCATTACTGAAGTCGATATGCACTGGATGTAGTGGTCTCGCCCCAAAAATAGACAGATCTACGCTGTTCAACGATCCCAAAGTGTGTATAGGAACGTTTGGTGGAGTATTAGAGTCGTTGAAAGAAACAACAACATCAGGCACAACCACACCCCA
>JBHHVM010000096.1:0-9789 GCA_046754265.1 Phycisphaerae bacterium | reverse complement strand
AGGTGGCACCGACGGGAACTGGTGGGGGGTGTGGTGCTGGGGCTGTTGTGTTTGAAGCCCAACTGGTTGTTTGCCGCCGGAGCGGTTTCGCTGGCACTGGGCCGATGGCGGATGCTGGGGGGGATGGGTTTGGGCGCCGGGGCCGTCGCTGCGGGTACGGCCTTATGGATGGGGATCGCACCGTTCGCGGATTACCTGGGCGTGTTTCGCCAAGTGGCGGACCTGCACGACATGCCCGGCTATTACCTGGCGGTCAAGTACAACGGGTTGGCGGTGTTTCGCAAGTGGCTGGGGCCCGGAGTGGCCGCCGATGTTCTGGGGTGGCTCAGTTGCCTGCTGCTGGTCGTGGCGACGTGGCGGGTCACTCGCCGGTGCGGTCAAGGACCTTCAGCCACGTTGCGCGCCGGGGCATGCTGTGTCACGGCTTGTCTTTGGGTGAATCCGCACCTCAACTACTACGATCTGCTGTTGATGGCCCCGTGTACGGCCTTGATCTTCTGGGACTGGTCAACGTTGAGTCGGCCAGGGCGCTGGGTGGCGGTGGCGGTGGCGGTGTTCGTCTATATTGCCCTGCCGTTGGACCACAGTTGGGCGTGGGGCCGGGTCCTGCCACTGCCGAGCTTTTCGATCCTGGCTGTCTGGGGTTGGTTTGCATACCGGTTGGTCGGTAGGCCGCTCCAAGCGGGCAAGCATCAAACGGTGCGCCCCTCGATTGTCGCCCCGGCCACGGAATTAATCGCAGCGGGAGTGGGCGCATGAACGGACTTGCCGCAAGTCGAGGGCGATTCTCAACTCGGTATCGATCGGCCGCGATGTTGGCGCTGTTGGTCCCGGCCGTGGTCTTGTCGCTCCGGCCCATCGACGACGTGGATATCTTCTGGCAGGTCAAGCTGGGGCAATTGCTACTCGAGCAGGGCCCGGACATGACCGAGCCGCTCTGTTACCGGTTGGCCGGGCAGGAGATGAATCGGCTCGGCTGGCTTGGGCAGGTCGGGTTGGCTGAGGTCCATCGCTGGGGTGGGTGGGAAGCGATTCAGGCGCTGCACATCGGACTTTATGTGACGGCATTTGGGATGGTGTGGTTACGCATGCGGCGGGGTCGCATCGGCCCCGGCGTCTGTGTGATGGCCCTGTTGCTGACCTTCCTGCCGTGCATGAGCAACTGCAGCGAACGGCCCCAGACCTTCGCCTTTGCGGCGTTTTCGGTATTGGTGTTGGCGGTCGAAGGGCAATGGAAGGCATGGACGTATTGGGGATTGGTTCTGCCACTGTTTGTCGTTTGGCAGAACGTGCATCCTTCGTTACCCGTGGCGGCCGGCGTGATGGCGGCGATGGCGGTGGGACGATTCGCCGACCGGCGCTGGGGCCGATTGCAGACGCCTGGACGGTGCCGCCGACCGCTGGCCACCGCAATACTGGCCGGGGCGGCTGTCTTCGCCACGCCCGACGGCGCGGGCATCATCGAGCTGGCGGCACGAAACGCGGAAATATCACGCGGGTTGGGCATCGGCGAATGGTTGCCGGCACACGCCATGTTGCCCGCCACGGTGGGATTCTGGGCGGTGCTGGGTCTGTGTGTGGCCGCCTGGCTGCGGACGCGCCTGCGATTGCCGTGGGCCCAGGTGTTACCGATTGTGCTACTGACCGTAGCCTCGATGTATTGGACTCGGATGATCGTATTCTGGGCGCTGCTTGTCGGCCCGACGTTAGCTCGACTCTTGCACCGCGCGGTGCAGGTGACGTTCATATCAGAGCCATTCCCTGGCACGCCGCGGTGGAGTCAAAGGCTCCATCGTGCGGGAGTGATGGTTCTTGCGGGGTCGTTGGTGTTGGCCAATCCATGGGTTCGGCCCACAGTGATTTGGCTTCCCCAATCGTGTCGGCCCCTGTTCGACTCGCAGCTCCCATTGGCAGGGGTCGGTGCGTTGAAGGGCGTGCTGTCTAAGGGGCGGATCTACAACTATCGTGAGTGGGCCGGTTTGATCGCCTTTGCCGGCGCACCGGATTGGCAGGTGGCCATCGACGGACGAATCTACCTGCACGCCCCAGCCGTGTGGCAAGGGTACGCCGATGCGGCCCTTGGCGGTCCCACAGCCCAAGACGTTTTGCTGGATGATAACATCGAAGCCCTGTTCCTGCGTCCCGGTCACGATGCGGCCCTGATTGAGTTGGCCACGCGGGACTCCCGTTGGTTTAACGCCTACCGAGACGCCAACTGCTCGGTCTTCCTGAGGCGCCTTGATGCCGTCGCCAGTTCCCAGTAGCAAGAGGCCCGCCGGTCGACGGGTTGGATCGACACGGCAGGCCTGATGGGTTTGGTTAGGCGATGGCCCGACGAACGGCGCCGGGTTGTCGGGGTCTATTCCTCTTCGTCCTCGGTCAACTCCGCAAACTTCTCGTAAAGATCGGGTCTGCGTTGGCGCAGGTCATCATCGCCGTCAAAGTTGAGGACGACTTCCGAATCGCCCTTGCGAAGCGTGGCGGTGATGCCGCCGTCGGAATCGACATTGAACTTGTACGCGGGCCGGCCGATGAAGAACGCGCCGGATCCACCAAACTTGAAGTCCTTAAACTTGGGCCCGAGTTTCATGGCATTGCTATAGGCGTCCCGCGCTTTGTCCAAACTCTCCTGAATCTGCGCCTGGATGTCGGCGTCAGGCATCAAATCGTTCAGGTTGTCAAGTTGGAGATGCAGCGTGCCAAGTCCGTCGTGTAACCCGTCCAGATCGAGCTCCAGAACGTGCGGACCTTGAATGCCGGAGTAGATATCAAACGCTTCAGCATCGCCCTCTTCCAACGCTTCAGCGCTCCCATACGTGTTGACCGTGGTCTGTTTGTTGCCGTCCTCGTCGACCGACTTGCGGCGGACGATGATCTCCTCGTCGTTTTTCCGTTCGATCTCAATCGTCTGGCCGTCCTGGTTGACACGCGTCGTCACGTGGGTGGTGACGTCGCCCTCGGTGTCCACCCACACGTTGGTCATGATATCGTCGATGTTGGGGATCAGCGCCCGAACGTTGTCCGGCAAGTCCCTGAGATCCTTTAAGTCGCCGAGATTTCTAAAGAAGGCGTCGCCGTCCGGGCGGAATTGCAGCACTTTGCCCCGCGTACGGAATTGTTCGCTGATGGAAGGGCCAAAGGCGAAATCATGCACCCATTGGAGGTCGTCGTCCGGGCGGGAGCTGAGCGTGACGTTGACGGTTCGCTCTTTGCCGCCGCGCAGAACGGTCAATTCGACGGTCGCTGACTCGCCGGCTTCGGCAATAGCGTTGGCCAGGGACGCGGCGGAATCCGTCAGGGCTTGGCCATTGACTGCCGTGACAATATCGTGGCGTTGCAGCCCGGCCTCCTCGGCGGGGCTGTCCTTGACGATGTTAACGATCATCACACCCCGGCCCTCGAGCCCGAGTTGGGAGGCCATGGCGGGGCTGACTTCACCGATGTTCACGCCAAGCCACCCGCGAGACGGGTCCGACTCAGCCACCGGTTTGAGGCGAGTTCCGCTGACGAAGGCGTATCCGTTCTGGTTGGGGTCGGTGTTGACCAAGGCCAGCGCTGCAGTTCCACCCAGGCTGTCGATGATGACTTCTTGCCCGTCGTCACCGTTGACCACCCAGTTACACGGGCCGTCGCCGTCGGCTCGGAACATGAAAACCTTCGCGTGGC
Organism: Phycisphaerae bacterium; assembly: GCA_046754265.1. Taxonomy (GTDB): domain Bacteria; phylum Planctomycetota; class Phycisphaerae; order UBA1845; family UBA1845; genus OFTM209. Next base: position 6,123 of record JBHHVM010000096.1, on the reverse strand, counting down.
CATCCGCGTCGGCGGCGCCTGGATCATCGGTCAGGCAGATGACCTTGCTGTGAACCGTCGAGGGAACCTGCTCGTCAACCGGCTCGGCCCGGACGGTCGGGGTCAGTGCTGCGGCGGCCAAGGCCGAAACGAACAAACGATGGAGGGAGGTCGACATGAGAGGCATCCTTTCGAACTCGTGAAAAAGAGTGATTTGTCCCTATAGATCGCCGGAAACTTGGACGATTCCTGATTTCGGTTTGCGTGCCGTGCTGATGTGTTGGCGTTCGATGACGTAGAGGTTGCCGTCGGCACCCACGATATAAAGGTCATCGGTGGTCGTGGACCGTTCGATTTTCCCGGGTGCATACCGGGTCTGTAGGATCGGGCTTCGGCCCTCGGGCACCACGTGGGTCGGGGCAACCTCGCCCGGCACAGGTGCCTGCGGCTGGCGCACTGCCACTTGTTGGGTCGTGGGGGATGATTCGGTCAAAACAACCATGATGGCGATGCCGGCGGCAATGGCGGCGGGCAGGGCCCACCACAGTTTACTGTAAGCGCCCCGGCGATCGGAGTGCGGATCGGTCAAACGAATCGAGGCCCGAGCTTCAACGACTCCGGGCGATGCGAAAGCACACGCCAGGGCATCGGCCGCGGCTCGGTCGATCCGGCCGTAGTCTTCGAGCAACTGCCGGGCGGCCGGGTCCCTGACTAAGGCCCGATCCAGTTCCAGTTGTTCATTGGCCGTCAATTCGCCGTCCAGGCGGCGGACGATCAGTCGTTCGATTCGTGGATCGACTTGTTGAGACATGATTCGCTTACACCTTGCCCGTTAGGGTGGCTCGAAGGAGCTGCCGAGCGCGAACCAGCCGGGTCTCGATGGTGGCGATGGGCAGGTCCATGGTTTCGGCAATTTGCTGATAACTCCAACCTTCCAGATGTCGTAACACGAACGGCTCCCTGTAAATGGCGGTCAACCCGCCGATGGCGTCCATCACGGCCCGGTGCCGTTCGTCTCCGATGACCTGACTGTCCGGCGTGGCCATCTGCCTGGTGGACGGGTTGTCGGCCGCCTGCTTGGCCAGCTTCCGACGGCGGGTCTGTTCCCGTCCGGCATCTACCGCCGCGTTTCGGGCCAAGCGATACAACCAGGTTCGCCATTGGCCGACGCTTCGCAGGTCGCCGATGCGCCCCCAGGCCGACTGCCAGACCTGCTGGGCAACGTCTTCAGTCCGGTCGCCATTGCCCAAAACTCCGTAGATCACGCCCTTGACCCACCCGCCGTGCCGGCGCACAAGCTGGTCGAATGCCGATCGATCGCCCCGCCGGGTCGCCTCGATCGCCGCCAGGTCAGGGTCGATCTCTGCCGCATAGGCCATGGTCATAGTCACCTAACAAGACGTTCCCGGTTCGAGGGCCCTGTCAGATATTCGGTCGCCCAAAGCATAGATTCCCCGCATGGGGACGCAAACGGTGAACGTGAGGGGATTATTTACCGGACTCGAGGCGCCCAGGCCAAACCGGCGCCGCGTCTCTAGAAATTGGCGCCGACTCTCGGGCTCAGGATGTCCAGCACAGCGTGGCCCCAAAAGAAGGGATTGCCTCGAAACCCGCCAATCGGATCCCACGGCATATCGTAAAGGCAACGTCCGTTCGGCGCAGTGCCCACGACGGGGCTGACGTTGTCACGGCTATCGATGCGGTTGCCCGAGGCGTCCTCGCAAATCTGGGGGCAGTCAAAAAGGCATTGCTCTCTGCGAAAGCAGGTTTCGTTGGGGTGCAAGGCCAAGCCCGGTCCCCAATCTTCGCAAAACCCTCCGCTGGAAAGCTGGGCCGGCTCGAAGTTAAGAAAAGAGGATTGCGGCAGCACGTCGTTGCATTCCGCGCCCATGCATAGGGATGTCAGCAGCACCAAGCCGCCCAGCCGGGTCAATTCAGTCCTGACGGTTTGGGTCATAGCCTTCCTCCGTGAAGGGCGGGCGAATTATCTCGCTGGCCTGTCCCGGCCCGGGAAAGTTGAGACGGACAAAGGATAATGAGCGGAGGCGGCCGTTGCAAGGCAGGATCAAGGCGTGCCGAAGACCGGGCAGGGTACACCGGCGATGATGCCGCCCTGGACAACGTGGCCTTTGTGGTATGATGGGGCGCTTGTGGGATCAAAGTCTGGTGCGATACCTGATCGACGGTAACAATCTGCTGCACGCGGTTCACGCTCTAGGGGCCGGACCAGCCGTGGGTCGGCAGGGTTTATGCACACTGGTGACTGCCTGGGCCCTTAGAACGGGGGCGAGCGTCACGCTGTATTTCGACGGGCCGATGCCTCGCGGTGGTTTGGCAGCCCAGCTTCAACCCAAGGGCATTGAAGTCAGATTCAGCGGCAAGGCCACGGCCGACAGTTTGATCGAGCAGGAGGTCGCCGCCGCCGCGTTGCCGGCCGAGATCACCGTTGTGACAAGCGATCGGGCCATTCAGCACGAGGTCCGTTACCGCAAGGCCAAAACGACGGCATCGGATCATTTCGCAGAGCAGCTTTATCACCGTGAAGAACGGACGACTCGAACCGAGCGCCAAACGGTTGAGAAACCCGATGAACCCGACCCCGATGACGTTGAAACCTGGATGAAGCGCGTGGAAGATGACCTGGGCGATCTACCCGACGACTGGTAGGGGCGGTGTGAATACACGATGTGTGGTCCATGGCTGGTTCGGCCAGGGGCGACCTTGATGGATGCCACCACCTTGACTCGGCCATCGAGCAACACCACGGCTGGGCCGTACTCGAAGCCGCGAATACTGGCCCGGTCACAGTCGCCCCACCTTTGACGTCGGTGATCCAGGCGTGCCACCTTGGCGGCCAGGTTCCGGACGGCCACGACCTCGGCGGCGCGCCGGGCCATGAGCGTTGCTTGGGCCCCGCTGAGGTGTTTCGGGGGTCGGCCAATGCCAACTGCGCGGACGACGGTCGGGGATGCGGGCGGCACCACCGGCGCGGGCAAAACCCATAACGTGCAGACCGTCAGAAGTGAAATCATCATGCGTGGCTCCAAAGGGTCGTCATGCGGCTGCGACTCGATCCTGTCCACCTGCTTAGACGGACCGCGAAGCTCAAGGTTAGAATCTCTTGGCCGGTTTTGCCGAATAGCGCATACGGTGAGGGGGCTCAACCATCTCCCCAACGGTCAAGCCCCCTCGGATGTAGGAACGTTCTTTTCCCCAGCCACCGAAGTGGCGTCTCCCCAAGGCCGGGCGTCCCGGGTCGCGTCCGGGAGCACCGTACCAGCCGGCAACTAAAGGCAGCCGACCGGGTCTCTCAATCCCTTCCAGGCCCATGGCTGGCCTTACTATGGGAAAACGTATGACAGTCTGCGTGCCAGTAAATGAACCATCCCCGGCCGTGCGCCGTAACGCCTTGTAGATACAGGAGTTAGGGCGCGCTGCCGCAAAAGCGGGTCGGCGAGACCCGCTGGAAGTGGGCAACTTTGCCCAACGTCCGCTTGGAACTTTGGGCGATAGCCCCCAGGATGACCGCCGGAACCCATGCTCGAATGCCAGGAACAGACTCAACCTACTAGCCGCCGCCGGGTTGGCCTGGCCGCCTTGGCGGTGTTTGGAGTCGGCTGCCTGATGGGTTGGCCGGCCCTGCGCGGTGAGTTTCTTAGCGGCGACGATGTGCATTTGGTTCTGGACCACGTTCTGGTCAACCATCCTTCGATCACTCACGCGGTCGAACTGGTCACCATAATCCACCGCGATCTTTATCAGCCCATACCCATGCTGAGCTTCTCGCTGGATTTTGCATTGATCGGGGCGCTGGGATTGACGCCCGAGACGATCGGCCCCGCGGCCGGGGCTTGGGTTTTTCATCTCACCAACGTGTTGATTCATGCCGCCAACGGGGTTTTGGTGCTGTGGCTGTTCTGGCGGCTGCACCGTCGATTGTCGGTGGGCGTGGTAGCGGCGACCTTGTTTGCGGTTCACCCCTATGCGGCTGAGGTGGTGGGTTGGCTCAATGGTCGGATGATGTTGCTGGCCACGTTTTTTTCGTTGGCGTCGATCATCGCGTTGGACGGCTATCTTTGTCGCGGCAAATGGTGGCGGGCGGCGGCTGCGTTGGCGTTTGTGGTATTGGCCATGAGCAGCAAGGTGCGCGTGGGGTTGCCTCTGCTTCTGCTGATTCCGACACTGTATCGCCGCGTATGGCCCGACCGGCGCTGGTGGAGCGTATGGTTGGCCGCGGCATTGCTGACGGCTGGGTTCACGGCGCTCAACATCATCAGCACAGCCGTCAGCGAGATGTTTCAAGGGGCGGCCCAGACGCTGCATGGATCGCGAATCGTGCGGACCGTTCTGGTGTTGGCCTGGTATCTGACGCACTACGTTTGGCCGGTGGGCATGTCGCCATGGCATCCACCGGAAAAACTGGTGCTGTGGTCGCACCCTGGCCTCCCCCTGGCAGCCATTGTCATTGTATGCGTTGGACTGGCGGTGGCTTTCTCGTGGCGGCGGTCGCGCGTGGGTGTGTTGGGGCTGGGTTGGTTCTTGGCCACGGTGGCTTCGACGCTGCCGCTGATCCCCTCGCGAGACGTGATGGCTGCGGATCGTTACGTGTACTTGCCGAACGTCGGGTTGCACTGGATCGTGGCGGCGTTGGCCGTGCAGGCGGTGACATGGGTTGTCAGGCGCTATCGCATGCCCTCGATGGGTTACCTGGCAGGGGCCGTCGGCGCGGCGGGTGCGGTTGCGGTGATGAGCTATACCCGGGTGGTGTTGTCTTATTACGAGTCGAACGTCGCCAAGGCGGGGCGGATCGCGGAAGTCTATCCGGACGAGCCCGGCGTGTGGGAAACGCTGGGTTGGGCCTATTATCGAGAGGGTCAGTATGTGTCAGCGATCGACAAGGCCCGAATCGATTTGGAGAAGCACCCCAAAGAAATGGCCTGCGAGACGCTGCAGTTGATCGGCATGTCGGAGTATCGGCTGGGCCGGGTGGACGAGGCGCTGGTCACCTTGCAGCGAGCCGTCGAGGCGGATCCGGCTTTTGGAAAAACGTATTCCAGGCTGGGGCTGATTCACTACGAATTGGGTGACTATGCCCAGGCTGAGCGGTATTACCTCAAGGCGATGGAACTGATGCCCGAGTACCTGCCGGGCGCCGAAGCCCTGGGCCACGTTTATCGAAAGTTGAATCGCCCGGACGAAGCAGCCCGTTGGTACGAGCGGGGGTTGGAGTTAAACGATTTCGACCCGGTGTGCGTGATGGCCCTGGCGGAAATGGAAATGGCGGAGGGGGACTATGCCACGGCCATCGATCGCTTCGAGCGGTTGTTGAGTTGGCAGCCGGAGAACACCGTGGCCCGGACCAACCTGGGGGTCTGCTACGTGGAGGTGGGGCGGACCTCCGAGGCGATGTCGGCCTATGACGAAGTGTTGCGGCGCCGGCCCGGTTCGGTGACGGCCAGGCTCAATCTGGCGGCGTTGAAGGCGGGGATGGGCGATGCGACCGGTGCGGTGGCGCTGCTGGCTGAGGGTTTGAGGCAGGCGCCTACGGATCGGCGACTGTTGGTGGCGGCCCACGATCTTCTGGCGAGTTTGGGTCGGCTTCGAGAGTCGGCCCGGTATTGGGCTGCGGCGTTGAAGGTGGAGCCGCAGGCGGCGGACCTGGCTGCGTGGTATGCGTGGACCTGTGCCCTGGCCAAGCAGTGGCCGGCTGGGCGGACGGCGATCGGGGCCGCGCTGAAGGAGGATCCGGGTCAGTCCCTGGCACTGGCGGCGCGGGTTCTGGCGGAACTGGCGGATGAGAATCCCGAAGCGGCCCGGGTGGCCCTCGATCGGATGTTGGCTGGGCTGATGCATCCGCCGGATGTGGCGAGGCGCCTACGTGATGCCGTCGTCGCCCTGGGGCAGGCCGATCCCGAGAAGCCTTGGCCGTATTACTTCGCAGCCAGACTGCTGATGGCTGAGGGGCAAATGGACCAGGCTAAGCTCGGCGTGGAGGAGTTCGTGCGGCGCTGCGATGACCCTGCCTGGCAGCAGCGAGCCACAGACTTGCTATCAGACGGATCGCCGGATTAACGGTGGCGGTATTTGGTTGTCGGTGCGGCGCGGACGCTGGGGTCGGCTTTGTGCCGCCGGGTCGGTGTGGGT
>JBHHVM010000095.1:0-9801 GCA_046754265.1 Phycisphaerae bacterium | reverse complement strand
GGTGGGTGGGGCTCCGGCGGGGCCTTTTAGGTAGTGTTCCATCCAGCGGAGCATGCGCAGGCTGTAGTCGTATCGGCCGGCCGATTTTCGGTTGCCGTGCCCTTCGCCCGGGTACATCACCAGGCGAACCGGGGTTTTGCCCAGCGTCTTCAAATAACGGTACAGCTCCATCGATTGCGTCGGATGCACCCGGGGGTCAGACTTGCCGTGCATGATGAGGATCGGCGTGCGGCATTTCTCGGCGTAGGTGATCGGGCTTCGCTCCCGGTAAAACGCCCAGTTGTCCCAGGGCCAGGTTCGAGAGTGAACGTCGAAGGATTCGTTGGGAATGTCGGTGGTGCCAAACTTTGACGTTAAATCGCTGATGCCCACGAACATGACCGAAGCCGCAAATCGCTGCGTGTGGTAAGTGGCGCACCAGGCCGAGGCATACCCGCCGTAGGAACCGCCGGTGATGCCCACCTTGTCTTTGTCCACCAGGCCCATCTCGACCAGGTGGTCCACCGCGTCGATCAGATCGTCGAACTCCTTGCCGGCATAATCAGCCTGACCCATCTTGGAAAAGGCCACGCCCCGCCCCGTGCTGCCGCGATAGTTGGGATAGAACACCGCAAACCCGCGGGCAGCCCCCAATTGGCCGGGTCGCGAATAGTCGGTGCGCCAGCCGCAACGCTCGTGCGCCTCGGGCCCGCCGTGTACCGCCAGGATCAACGGATAACGCTGCCCAGGCTTTTCATCCAGCGGGTGATACAGAATCCCCTCCAAGCGCAGGCCGTCGCGGGCGTAATACGAGATGGGCTCCTGCTTGGCGAAGCGCACGTCGGCCAGCCAGGGATTCGAGTCGGTCAGCCGCCGAGGGCTGGTGTCGCCGTGGCCCATGACGTAGACCTCACCCGGGTGGCGGGTTTGCTCGGTGACGAACGCTGCCGATTGACCATCGGCTGACACCGATAGGCCTGAGAAAACAAACTCAGCCGGGGGAACCAAGGTCTTTTGCCCGCTGCCGTCGGCGTCGATCTTGGCGAAGGTGCTCCATACGCCCTGGTCGGCCCAGTACATGAGCGTGTCGTTATCTTGCCAGGCGAGGCGCTCCACCTGGCCCTCGAAGTTGGGCAGGATGTCTTTGAGGGCCCCGCCGTCGGCCGACGCCACCATCAATCGGCCGGCTGAGGGGTCGTTCAGGTCCTCGGCGGAGATGAGTGCCAGATGCTGACCGTCCGGGCTCCATTCCAACTGACCGAGTTTTCCCGGGTTGTCCAGCCGGGCGATCACTTGGCCGTCCAGCTTCACGATGTGGACCTTGCGCCTCATGTAGGCATCGTCGATCAACGGCGAGGGGGCCAGGGCCACCACCAGCCGATCGCCGGCTGGGCTCCAGTGCAGGCTGGATGCGGATCCCTCCAACTCGATCAGTCGCGGGTCAGCCTCCTCGTCGTCCACGGCTGCCACCCATACCTGCACGGGTTTGAGGTCCTCCTCGATGACTTCCGCGTCAAAACCTTTGTCCTCGAGCTTCTTCTTGTCTTTGTCCTCTTCGGGCTTGGCCAGGTAAGCCACGTGTTTGCCGTCGGGGCTCCAGGAATAGGAAGATACGTCCGACTTGGCGCTGAGCACGCACCGGGCTTCGCCGCCGTCCACGGGAATGACGTACAGCGACTTGTGTTCGTCGTCGCCCCGCTTGGCTAGGAAGCTGATGCCCTTGCCGTCGGGGGTCCATCGCACCGACGACACGTTGACCTTCCCGACCACGAAGGGCCGAGCGTGGCCCTGGCGATCCACCACGTGCAGCTCGGACCAGGCGCCGCCGCTGTCTTCGGCGAACGGCTTGCGCTGCACCCGCAGCGTGTAGGCAATCCATTGGCCGTCGGGCGAGAAGTGGACCGAGGTGGCCATCTTCAACTTGGCGACGTGCAGCGGCGTGAACGTCTCCTTCTCGGCCAAGGCCGGCGATGCACAACCGGCCAATACCCAGGCTAGCACAATCATCGCCGTGGTTTTCATTGCCGTGCGCTCGCGCACGCCGTCAGAAACGATTCGGCTAAGCCTCGACAAGTTACGACTACGCATGGTCATTCCATCCTCAAGAAAGTGCCGATTGGAACACATCAACGCCGAACCGCCCTATCCAGCGTGGCGGGCGGGCACGAGTCACAAAACGCTCCCCAGGCCCATGGAGACCCTCCAGCATCGCAACCGAGGGCCCCGAAGTCAACCGCGCCCGGCGGCGCCCATGGCGGGGAGCTATCCTGTGGTCCAACAGGTTGTACGATGTTGCAAGGGTGTCACCGGGTTCATGGTCTACGGCGCCAAGGGAATGCAGCCCCGACAATCAACCGGGCCAATTGACGATTTCCCCGCCCCCGGCTCAAATGATTCAGCCTAACGCCGGGAGTGTCCGGACGCCTGGTGGGTCCCGCGGCCTTCAAAGCCGTTGAGGGGTCGCAAACGCGGCTCCTGGTGGGTTCGATTCCCATCCACTCCCGTTGTTGGGTTGTTGGCTATCAGCCCTGAGCTGCGGGCGGGGTTGGGTGCGGCGAAGTTGGCTGGGCAGGAGATTGGAGGCCGCGCCGTTCGGTATGCACGCAGTGTTGACCCGGCGGTCACGCCTCAGCCAGCCCCTCCCGGATGGCAAAGCGGGTCAGCTCCACGCGGTCGTGAATGTCGAGCTTGGTCATCAGATTCTCGCAGTGCCGGTTGACCGTTTTGACGGAGATGTGCATGACCGTGCCGATTTCCTTCTTGGACAGCCCACGGGCGATGTAACGAATGATTTCGGACTCGCGGGGTGTCAGGGTGCCCAGCCGGCTGCGGACCGCCCCATCAAACTGGACGCCATGGGTGCCCACCACGATGCGGCCCTGCACTTTGGGGGAGAAGTAGGCCACGCCCCGCACCGCCCGGCGGATGGCCGTGATGAGCACGTCGGGAGGCTCGTCCTTGGTCACGTATCCCGTGGCCCCGGCGGCCAGGGCGTCTTCGATGTAGCTGTCATGGAAGAATGCGCTGAGGAACATAATGCGTGTGTCGGGGCACTGGCTCTTGATGGACCTGGCGGCCGCGAAGCTGACTTGCCCCGGCATGTCGATGTCCAGCACCACGATGTCGGGCTTGAGTTCGCACGCCCGGGCGATGGCGGCATCGGCATCGGCCACCACCGCCAGGACTCTGATGTCCGATTCCCGATTCAGACGGTCGCGCAACGTGTCACGCACCATAGCATGGTCGTCGGCCAACAGCACCGAAATGGTGTCATTCATGTTTTCAGGCCTCCTGCCGGAACGGCCGCTTCATCCTGGCAGCCCGAAACGAGTCGGAGGGCCAGCCGTTGGAGATCTTCCACGGGAAAAGGCTTGCGAAGCAGGACGGTTCGCTCGTTTTCCAGATCGCCCAGATGGGCAGTGTCACCACCGGTCACCACGATGACCGGCGTGTGCCATCCCCTCGCCCGCAGGCGCCGCAGGCAATCCAAACCATCCCGTTTGGGCAGGTCAAGATCCAAGACCAGCAAACGCAAGTCCGCCGGCGCCTCGTGGACCGCCTTCAGCAGTTCATCACCGTCAGCCACCGGCTTTACGGCAAAGCCCAACGTGCAGAGGGAGGCGGCTATGATTTCGCGGACTTGGGTATGATCTTCGGCCAGCAGGACGGTCCCGCCGGCCACGAACCCCGCCGGTGGTGCCGTCGTCGAAAACCCCGGCATGTCACCGGGTGCCACGCAGGGCAGGTACACCTTGAAGCTCGTGCCGCGACCCGCCTCGGAATCCACTTGGACCCTGCCTCCGTGATTCTCGACGATGCCGTGAACCGCCGACAAGCCCAGACCCGTTCCCTGGCCGCGCGGCTTGGTGGTGAAGAACGGATCAAAAATGCGCGACTGTATTTCGGACGGTATCCCAGTGCCAGTGTCGGTCACGGTAATGCAGGCCAACAGAGATTCGGGCGACGTGGCTGGCGACGCTTCCTCGGGGAAGACTTCCGGCGGCGTCACGCGAACTCGTAGCGTTCCACCGTCGGGCATGGCGTCTCGGGCGTTGAGCGTCAGGTTCAAAACGATCTGTTGAATTTGCGTAGGGTCTGCGTTGACCCAGATGGGCCTGTCGGCATCGATCTGCTCAACCAACTCGACGTTGGCCAGCAAAGAGTGGCGCAGCATACGCGTGGCGGATTCGACCACTTCCTGCAATTGGGTAGTTCGTTTTTGGGCGGGCAACTTGCGGCCAAAGGTCAGCAGCGTCCGGGTCACGTCGGTGGCCTGGTGTACGGCCTGGTTCATCGAGTCGAGCCAAGCCAGGGCCTTGGTGTTGTCGCCCACCTCGCTTCTCAGTAGAGAGCTTCCCGTCGAGATGACGGCCAGGAGGTTATTCAAGTCGTGGGCGACGCCGCTGGCCAGGTGACCCACCGCCTCCATTTTTTGGGACTGGCGAAGCTGGGCTTCGAGTTCCAACTCGTGAGTCACGTCGCGCTTGACGCCCACAAAATTGACGATGTTCCCGGCAGCGTCACGAACCGGAGAAATGGTGGCGTTTTCCTCGTACCGCGAGCCGTCCTTTCGGGTGTTGGTGAAGCGCCCCGACCAGACTTTCCCGGCACTGATCCTTTCCCAAACATCCTCATAGAAAAGCGGGTCGTGGAAGCCGCTTTTGAGGAGGCGTGGATTCTGGCCGACCGCTTCACGGCGGGTATAGCCGGTGATCGTCTCAAAGGCTGGGTTGACGTATTGAATGGTCCCGTCCCGGTCGGTGATCAGGACGGCTTCGGCGGATTGTTCGATCGCGGCGGCCAGGCGTGCCCGGTCGGCTTCCATCGTTCTGCGCTCGGTAGTATCGCGGACGTAAGCCCAGGCGTATTGCTGGCCGTGGTAGTCCATATAGTTGGTGGTGATCTCGACGGGGAACACTCGACCGTCTTTAGTCCGATGATGAGACTCAAAAGTCATCGAGCCGGAGGCCCGCATCTCGCCCCAGTGGGCCACCCACGTCTCCGCGGGGAAGTCGGGGTCGATCTGGGGCACCGACATCGAGAGGAGTTCCTCTCGTGTGTAGCCCATGGAATCGCAGGCCGCCTGGTTGGCGTAGGCAATACCTCCGTCCGCCCGGATCCAATAGATCGGATCCGAACAATGATCGATCGCAAAGTGTGCCAAGCGCAGCTTCTCCTCGGCCCGCTTTCGTTCGGTGATGTCTTGGACCAGGATCAGGAAGTAGTCCACCGAACCGTCTTGCTTTCGGATGGCCACAGCCGATAGGATAACGTCCACAACACCGCCGTCCTTGCGGATGAAGCGTTTGTCGAGCACATAGGATTCGCGCTTGCCTGCCAGAGCGTCCTCGAACAGGTCAACGTTGCGGGCTAAATCGTCCGGGTGGGTCATCTCATTCCAAGTCATGCTCAGCAGTTCGTCGCGAGAATACCCCATAAGATCGCAGAACCGGTCGTTCACCTCGAGCCAGGACTTGTCTGGTGACGACGTGCCCATCCCGATGGCCCCGAGCTCGAAGTGCCGCCGAAAGCGCGATTCCGATGTGCGAAGGGCCTCTTCGGCCTGCTTGCGCTCGGTGATGTCCTGAACGACGCCGATGATGCGTCGCACACAGCCCGATTCGTCTTTGTATGCCTGGGCTCGCTCGGCCATCCAACGAACCTCGCGGTCGGGAAGGCAAATGCGATAGTCCACCTGGTAGTGGCCACCCTCTTGGGCGCAGCGAAATACGGTTTCGCGCACATTTGGGCAGTCCTGGGGATGCACCAATCCCAGGAAGTCGTCGACTCTGCTTCCAAAACCGCCGGGTTCAAAGCCGAAGATGCGATCGAGTTCCTCGCTGTGGGTCGCGCGATCCTGGACGACGTCCCAATCGAAGGTGCCCATCCTGGCGGTCTTGACGGCCCGATGCAGGTGCTCCCGGCTCTCGCGGAGCGCAACAAGCCGACTCGTCGCAGTGCGCTGGGCGGATGCATAGGACCGGTGCAGCATGGCGATCGACATCGGAAAAAACACCAGGGCCAGGACGACGACGGCGATGCCCAAGGGGGCTGTTTGGGCCCATACTTTCGCGTCGATGGACGCCTGCGGAGCGTGGATCCCAACATAGCCACCGATCACCGTTAAAGGTACGAATGCACCGATCTGCCGTTCACCGGACGAGTTGGCGAAGGATCCGATCCAAGACTCTTGGGTGTCGAGCATTGCGCCGAGATTCACCGGGCCTTCCCATCCGGTCACCGCGACCGGCATGTCCGCCATATTGGTGCCCACGGCGTCGGGTCGGCCTGTGTCCAGTAGCAGCGTCCCCGAATCGTCCAACACGCATATCGAGGTCCCGGAGTATCGATAACTGACATGACTAGACTGGGTCTGGATCCAGCGAAGGATAGCGTCGGTCCCCAATGTGACGGCGAAGCTGTCTGCGACGCTGGCAAGGGCTCCGGCGTCTTGTAGCAGCGATGTGGACACGTCGGCGAGAATGGCTTGACGGCTGTTGCGGTATGCCTGAAGGGCCAGCAAGCAGCTACCCACGATGGCCAACACGCCGAGCCCGACTGCGGTTCGACTCAGGCGGCGAACTGAGGCGTCCACGAGGTTTTGGAAAGACCCCTCATCCGCATCGACGTGGCGCGGTCTGACAAACAGTCCAATGCCCACGACGAAGCAGCATGAGATGGCCAATGCCACCAGCTCGGCGGGGATATCCGGCGGCATGGAGCTGTCGCCGGATAGGAGTCGGAACATGGTGATGCACCGGCGCACGCCCATCAGGACGATGGCGGTAGCGATGAGCATCCATCCCCAGCGCCGGGGGCGAACCCGGACCATCCAGATGGCCATGCCTGCCGCGGCGAATTGCAGCAGGATTGACAACCCGAGGATGACCTCGACTAGCATCTTTCTATTCCTCGAGCTCGAATCACTCGGTCAGGTCGATCGGCAATTCGTCTATGACACTGGGCGATGAAAGGGTTTGGAATCGAGTTCCCGTCTCAAGGCGTGCTGCAAGTTCGAGGCTATATTGCCCTGATCGGAGCCACCGAATCCCATAAGGTCGCACACCAAGGTGATAGGCCAACGCATGTCGAACACCCACAACACACCGGTGTAGGCCTCGGGGCCGAGGTGAGAGCACCCGTGCCGGTGCCTCGGGTGCCACTATGCTACCCGCAAGGTTACGGGCTAGACAACCCTGGATTCCGGCAAAGCGCCGCGGAACCGGGGCGCCTGATCAGCGTTGGGCTGGACAGGACTGGTTGGCGCAGCTTGTGGCCTGGCCCCCGAAAGCCCCGCCGCTGACGACGCAATCGGCGGCGAACAGGTCCAGGCAGCCGCCGTTGGGATAGCAGCAGGCCCCCAGACAGCTTTGGGCTGAGCAGGTGGTGGCATCCCCCAGGAACGCCCCGGCCGACGCCTGGCAGTCGTTCATGGTGGTTTCGGTGCAAGTCCCGTCGGTGTGGCAACAGGCTCCGAAGGGCAGGACGCAGTCGGCTGCCTCACACGACACGCCCGTGCCTCGGAAGGCCCCGAAACTGGCCTGGCAATTCAGGTCGGTGGTGAGAACGCAGGATTGATCGGGCAGGCAGCAGGCCCCCTGGTTCGTGACGGGGCAGTTCAGGGTGGCGCACAGCGTCTGCATCCCCTGAAACGTGCCGCCGGCGACGGAGCAGTTGTCCAGTGAAAAATTGAGGCAACCGCCGGTGCCGAAGCAACAGGCCCCGGTGCAGGCGACGGCGGCACAGGTGGTGCCGTCGCCGCGATAGGACCCGGCTGAGTCGGCGCATTGGACGGGTGAGCCGTCGGTGCAGGTGCCGTCCCCGAAGCAGCATGCCCCGATCCGCACGACGTTGCTTTCCACTGCATTGGCCAGGCGGGCGAAGTCGGCCAAGTCGATATCGTTGTCCAGATCCAGGTCGGCACAATGACAGGGCGTGTCTTTGGATGACGCGGGACCGAGCAGGCAGTTTCGAAGCAGGTTGTAGTCAATAAGATCGACGATCGTATTGAAATCGAGGTCGGCGTCGGGCACCACGCGAAGGCTCCAGGTGATGTCGGTGGTGCCCACCGCGTTGGCGGCCCGCAGGGTGATGTCGTAAGGGTTGGGGGCGGTCAAGGTCGAGGGCCATTGCACGATGCCCGTGGCTGGATCGACGGTCATACCGGCCGGGCCGGCCAACAACGACCATCCGGTGATGGGGTTCATGCAGATCGGCGCGGTCAGCACGGGCAGTGGGCCGGTAAAGGAGGCACCGCAGGACGCGATTTGTTCGACGATGGGGTCGACCTGGGGCGGGGCCTGCAACACGCCCAGAGACAGGGTCCGGGCGATGGACCCGGTGGGGTTGGAAGCCCGGACGAGGAGGTCGTAGAGAAACGGTGATTTGATGGGGTTGGGCCAGGTGATGACACCGGAGTTGGGGTCTATGGACATGCCGGGCTGGGGGTTGTCCAAGGTCCAGGTAACCGGGGCCATGTTGATCGGAAAGGTCAGTTGCGGGGCGGGGCTGATGTAGGCGGCTTCGCAGGTGATGATCTGCTGGGGAAGCGCGGCGAAGTCGGGAACTCGTTGGCTGACGGTCAACGGCAGGCAATACGTGATCGTGTTGTTGTCTTCGTACACCTCGGTGACTTGATTGGTGTCATCCAGGATGCTGCCCAAATAGTACGCCCCCGCCTGGACGTCGGGCACGTCGATGGCGACGCCGAATTGAAACGCGGCCCCCGCCAGGAGGTCCCAATTCAGGAATCCCAGCAGCAGGTCCTGCGTGTCGACGGCTGGGTCGGTGGACAGATAGAACCCCTGGCGCACGTTGAGGGCGTCGGTATTGCCGAAGTTTTCAATGACTGAAGTGGCTGTGGGTGCATCGCCGGGTACCGCGCTGGAAGGGCTGATCGAAAGCGGGATAGCCAGGCCCACCACGGTGCTGTTGGAGGCGTAACCGGGTAGGGCCAAGTCGGGCTGGGCCGGTCCGGTGCCGGGATATAGAAAGCGCAGACCGTTGCGGTCGTCGGTGTGCAGCTCGACGATGTTGAGGTCGCCCACCGGTCCGCCGCTGGGGTAGGCTGGGTTCATGGTGGCGATGAACCAGGGCGTGCCGGCCGGCTCGTCGCCGATGGGGTTATGACCCAGGCCCAGGGCATGACCCAATTCGTGCGTGGCCACCAGATAGAAGTTGATGCCGGCAGTGCCAGGGTCAGACAGCTCCGCGCAAGTCGGGTCGGGAAAGAGATTCCAACCGACCCCGGCTGGGAAGTCGGCGAACTCCATGTCCATGTCCAGCCAGGTCAGCGTGTTGGGGTCGTAGACCATGGTGGTGACCGCCAGAACGCCGGGGTCCAGGGTGGCGGCATCGACGGCCACCGTGTCGTTGAAGCCGTCGAAATGATCGATGGGAAAATCCTGACTCGAGTGCCCGTAGAAGTAGGTGAAGTTGGCGCCCGGCACGATGCCCCAAAGCCCCATGGCGTTGACCATCAGGTTGGATATGTCGCTGTTGGGGGGAAACGTCGTCGGGGACAACCAGCGGGCGCTTTGATTGCCAGGCCAAATCAGATCGACACCGCCGACCTGAAACCAGTTGTATGCCCCGGCCCGGTCTCCGGTGAGGCAAACCGTGCATAGCAGGAGTGCTGCGACGGCCCAGATGCGGCGAATGGCGCTCACGGACGATTCCCCCGGGGAGGTGGGCGTAAGGCGCCCGGCCCGTCCGAGACCCGACCGACTTTACCTCGTCGCAGTCCGTTTGGGCTGGACGAAGGTCGATTGGTCGTGACCGCGTCCGGCAGAGAGGTGGTCACCAAGGGCATCGGCCTGCGCG
>JBHHVM010000094.1:0-9882 GCA_046754265.1 Phycisphaerae bacterium | reverse complement strand
CATCGTCCACGCCGTCACCATCCGAATCAACCGCCCACACCGGCGACGCAGCCCCCAACAGAACCAGCCCGCCCGCCAAAGCCAATGCCGTCGTCAGACTTCGCACGCTCATTTTGTGTCCTCCTTGCAGAATCGCGCTCAACATCACATCGATCCGACGGGCAAGCCGCTTGGCCCCTTCCGCCGAATCGAATGGACCCACCAGAAGGTGCATTGTACACCCCCGCCCGCAGAATCGAGCGCCGAAATTGGGAACGTGCGAAGGAAAAACCCGCGACAAGAGCCGCTGCCAGACGTTGATCAACCCGCCAGGGGTCAACTCCGTCTGCAGATGGTAGCCGAGCATGTCAATGTCTGGTCGATGGTGACGCCGACTCGTTTCGCCGTCCCTGGCCGTATGGCTGATTGCATACCAGCGCACCGGGTGCGGCCCAAGTTGCCTCTTTTAATAGGTTCCGGCCTTGGCGCGCATTGCAGACGGCTGACCTCATACGGGCGGCCTTATTTGGAGGCTATGCGCCCAACACGCCGTAGGCCCGTCGCAGCGCGTCGTCGGGGACATCATCCCGCAGCACCGCTTGGCCCAACCCGTCGAGCAGCACGAACCGCAGCCGGCCACCCTGGTTTTTCTTGTCGCGGCGAATGTAATCCAGAATCGTGTCAAACGGTGGCACCGGTTGCAGCGTCACCGGCAGGTTGAAGCCGGCCAGCAAGTCAACCACCGTGGATTCCTCCGCCGCCTCCAACAGACCCATGTCCACAGAAAGCCTACAGGCCACCGCCATGCCCAGGGCGACGCATTCGCCATGCCGCAATCTGTACTGGGCCCATGCCTCCAGGGCATGGCCCACCGTGTGACCGAAGTTCAGCATGGCCCGCGGGCCGGTGGCGTCACGCTCGTCGGCGCCGACGTACCCAGCCTTGATCCGCAAATTCCGCTCGATCAGCTCCACCAAGACGGCCGGATCGCGATTCAAGATCGCATCTCGACAGTCGCGTTGCCAAGCCAAGAAATCGGTGTCGTGGATGGCGCCGTGTTTGACCGACTCGGCCAAACCGGCTGCCAGGTCGCGCTCCGGCAACGTGGTCAAGCACTGAGGATCGATCAGCACCTCCTGCGGCTGATGGAAGGCCCCGATCAGATTCTTGCCGGCTGGGTGGTTGATGGCCGTCTTGCCGCCCAGGCAGGCATCGATGGCCGACTCCAGCGTCGTGGGGCAGATGAAAAACCCCATCCCACGCATCCAGGTAGCCGCCACAAACCCCGCCAGGTCGCTGACCATGCCGCCGCCGATCGCCAGGATCGCACAATCCCGGGTATACCCCCCAGCCGCCAGCCGGTCATACAGCTCCGACGCCTGCCCCAGGCTCTTGCTCTCGTCCAACGGCGGCACCAGGTGAACCTCCGCTTCGAGCCCAGCCCTCCTTAGTTCCGAGGCCGCCCTTTCGGCATAAAGTGGCCCTACAGTTTCATCGCTGACAATGAAAAACCGCCCTGAGGATGCGTCGGTGGATAACTGTCTCCCAATCGTCTCAAGCAGACCCGGGGCGATGCGAACCCGGATGGGGTGACCTCCGAATTCAAATCGCAGTTCCGACATCATCTCAATTCCAGTGCGCACAGGGCCCCAGGCAGGCTAGCAGCAGCAATCAACCTCGTCTACCGCCGGGGGGGCATTCACCAGCCCTCTACGGCCCGACGGGCCACCTATGACTGCTGCATAGATCACAACGCGGACAAATTGGGCCCGCGACCAGATGTTGTGGGCGGACGACCGCTCCACCCGATTCGACACCCCCCAGGGTCAATCGAGGAACCGCAAGTGGGTGGCGGACGTATAAACAGATGACCACGCCCGCGATGGCGTCGGTGGAGAATATTCTGCCTATTTACACTCAAACATGCGATTCTAGGTAGATAGTACTGGAATTGCCGGCACAGAAACCGTCCCAGGCAATGATTCATTGACCATTTCGTGAATTGGAGTTACAATCCCGCCCCATGGCCCGGTCTGCACTAGCGAAACCCAAAACACGGTCTAACCAAACCAGAAAATCAGCCCCAGGTCCCCGCCTTGTCCGCACCTATAAGGCTGCCCTGAACTGGCTCGATTCGTTGACCAACTTCGAGCGTGGAGCGCTTGTCGAGTACGGCTCGAATAAATTCAAGCTCACTCGCATGAACCGCTTGTTGGCGGCCCTGGACAACCCGCACAAGCAACTCCGCACCATCCATATCGCCGGCACCAAGGGCAAAGGCAGCACAGCCACGATGCTGGCCCACATGCTTCAGCACGGCGGATATAAAGTGGGTCTTTACACGTCACCGCATCTACTCACGGTTCGAGAACGGGTGGCCGTCGACGGACGCGTCATTGGCGAAACTGCGTTCACCCGGCTCGTCCGCAAGGTGGCGGAGGTGGCCAATCGGGGCGATCCTCCCACGTTTTTCGAAGTGCTGACCGCAGTGGCTTTCCTCTATTTCGTCAACGAAAAGGTACAGTTGGCGGTCGTCGAAACGGGCTTGGGGGGCCGATTGGATTCCACCAATGTTATCCAACCCGAGGTCTGCGGCATCACCAGCATCAGCTACGATCATCTGGGGCAGTTGGGCACCACCCTGGCGGACATCGCCGAAGAAAAAGCCGGGATCCTCAAGCGCAGAATCCCAGCGGTGAGCGTACGCCAGTCGCCGGAAGTGACTCGGGTTTTGCGCGACGCCGCCGAGAAGGTCTCAGCCCCGCTCCGAATGACCGGCGAAGACATTCACATGAGCCTGCGGTTTGAATCGTCTCGGGCGTTCGGCCCGCACACCCGTCTAAGCCTGACGACGGCGGACAGCCGGTTCGAACACTTGCACGTTCCCCTGCTCGGCGAGCACCAGGCCCACAACTGCGCCTTGGCCTTGGGCATGCTCGACACGCTGAAAGGCCGGGGCTTCGAGATCGACGACCAAAAGGCCGTCTCCAGCCTGAGCACCGTTTCATTGGCTGGGCGGATGGAGATCATCCGTGAAAGCCCCAAGCTGTTGGTGGACGGGGCCCACAACGCCGCGAGCATCGAAGCCCTGATGCGGGCCATCGGCCAGAACATCCCCTACGACTCCATGGTGGTCATCTTCGGCTGCCATAAGGACAAGGACATCGATGGGATGCTCAAGCACGTCCGGCTGGGGGCGGACAAAATGATCTTCACCTCCACCGGGTCGTCCCGTTCGGTGGATCCAGAGGAGTTGGCTTCTCGATATATCGAGCTGACCGGCAAGATGGCCCAGACCGCCCGGACGCTGAGCACCGCCATGCAGATTGCGGGCAGCGTGGTGACCAAAGAAGACCTCATTTGCATCACCGGCTCGTTTTATCTCGTGGGGCAAGCCAAGAAGAAGTACCAAACGACCTGAGTGCATACCGAATCCAACGAACACTGCCTGGGGGTCTATCGGCATGGTCAGGTGGAACTGACCGGGCCGGTGGACTGGCCCAGCGGTAGCCACGTCGTGGTCAGTCTGGCAGAGCCGTCGGGTGAATCTACACCGGCCGCCAAGGGATCGGTAATCATCGCCGGATTCGGTCTGGGCGGGCGTTACGTGGCCGACCTGCTGGACCACTCGGAGTTGGACTACGTGGTGGTCGAGCAAAACCCGGTCACGGTGGAGACCCAAGCATGCCTGGGTCGGCGAATCATCCTCGGAAATATCGCTTCAGAGGAAACCCTTCAAGAGGCCGGCGTGAGGCAGGCTTCGATCCTGGCGCTGACCGTGCCGGACGAACAAGCCGTGCTGTCAGCCATCGTCATCGCCCGGCGCCTTAATCCGGATCTGTATATTATCGCACGCACCACCTACACGTCGTCCGGGCTCCAAGCCATTCAGCGCGGTGCGGATGATGTGATCAAAGCGGAACAGGCTGTTGCCCTGCAATTCCACCAGCGATTGCGCCGCATTCTGGACCACCCGGTGCATCGATCGCCGGCACCGCGCCCTACGGACAAGCCGGCGCCGTCTTGTTGAAGAACGGTCTGACCTGCGAAAAATCCCCGGTGGTGATCGCGCCGCTGCCATCCACGTCGAAGATGAAACTGCTCGCGTCGACTGGCTGGTTGAAGAAGAACCTGACCTGCGAGGCGTCCCCGGTGGTCACTTGACCATCTTGATCCACATCGCCCCGAAGCGTACGCACCTGCACCGTGGCCAGAAGCGGGAAACCATCCACGGTGAGCATCCCATTCAAGCTGATCTGGCAGCAGTCCTCATCGGCCAGCCGGGGGTCAAACGCAATGGCCAGGGCGTTGGCGGCCTGCATGGTCGTGCTGATCGCGCCGGTGTAGGGACCGGTCGTGGCACAACTGACCTGCACGTTGGCAGTGGTCACGCTGGCTGGATCGAGATCAGCCGAGGCAGCGACCAGCACCTTGGTGACGCCGGGAAGGCGGGGCTCGACGATGGCAGAGGGTCCAGCCAGCAGATCGACGCAGAACTCGCCGGCTGCGGCGTGGGTGCTGCAACTGGCGGCCGACAACAGAATGGGCGCAGGACCGGCTGGCCCCAGGCCTCCGGTGGCCACCAGAGCATATCCCTGCGTCCCCAGGTTCACCGCACTTCCCACGACTCGCACTTCGTAAAGACCCGTCGCGGGAACCAGCAAGTGGACTTGCTCGACGTTGTTGAGCGCATCGGCGATCCCACCGCTCCGCGATTCGCCCAGCGCGGTGTCAAAATCATTGCCCGCAAACACGTCGCCATTGGGCGCGGTGACCACCAAATCCAGGTCGTTGATCGGCGCAAAGGCGGTGCCCTCAGCCGCCGGCGGCTCGGTCCAAACCAAAGTGAGCCGCAGAGTTTGCAAGGGGTCAGCCACTTGGACGTAGTAGAGGGCCTCCTCGCCGGTCACCAGCCCGTCTATGTTTCGGACATCGTCCAGCGACAGATTTCGATTGTCTCCGGCAAAGTAGAGGACCTGGTCCAACGTCACTCGGCCCCAACCTTCCAAATCGGAAGGATAACCGGCCACACCGGTCATGTCGGCCGCGGAATTGATCAGCATCGCCCGCAACAGGGCCCCGCTGGGGATGAGTGTATCAGCCGGTTGGGCGAATCCGCTGGGGTAAAACCCGTCGACGAAGTATTGCCGGACCAGCGTGCCCGCAGCCGCCACCGCCGGACAGGCCATGGAGGTGCCGCTATCGGCAATGAAATTGCACACGGTCTTCGCTTGGGACGACACAGTCGCGTTGCCGGGGGCGAGCACTTCGGGCTTTCGCCGCCCATCAAAGGTCGGGCCCGTGGCGCCCCAGGCGTGGTTGTCCTGCCCGGGCACGTCATCGCTGGCTGCTACTGCCAGCACGTTCTTGCCATTCTCCGGGGATAAAACAGTCCCGGAGTTGGCGATGGCAAAGACCACCAGTGACTCTTCGAAGTCATAACTGAAACGGTCCGCGTCCACCGACCACACGTTGTACGAACCGTCCAGGGACCCCCAACTGTTGCTGTGAACGCGGGCACCGTCGATGGAATGATGATCCGCAAGCCGGTCGTATAGGGTGGTGGACGGGGTGCTGCTGCTGATGGCCCCTAGCCCGGTGAAGGCGAATTGGGCTGCAAAGGCAAGACCATCGTTGGAATCGGCTACGCCGAAGTTGGTGTGATCCCCCGCCAAGGTCCCAGCCACGTGCGTGCCGTGGGCAAACTGGCCCAACGACGTGTAGTAATGGATGATCTTACGATGCCCAGGTCCAGGGGCCACCGAGTCGATAAACGAGCAGTGATTGACGTCCACAGCCCTGTCGATCAGGCCGCAGATCTGCCCTTCGCCGTGTAGACCCTGGTCCCAGACGGGGGTCACGGACGAGGCATTACTTTGGACGATCCACCGGTTCGTGTCGTTGCGGAGCTCGACGGTGGGAAAAGCCTCGACGAACCGCACCGCTGGAAACCGGGCCACCTCGGGCACCCGGTCGGCCGGTACGAAAGCGTCGAGTCGGGATCCTTCATTGTTGACGTGCAGCAGGGCTGCCCCCATGCCGGTCAAGCCGGCCACCACCGGCCCAGCCAATTCACCATCGAACAGGGAGATGATGACTCGTCGTGACGCTTCATGGGTTTGAGTGTCGCGACGTTGGATGAGTTGCGGGTCGAGCTTCCACTGAGGCAAGTACGGGCCTACCCATTTGACCCAGGAAATGGCGGACAAGGCGTCCAACTGATCGGCCGTCAACTCGCTGACATAGGCGTTTCGCGGCACATACTGGTTGGTACTCACGCCCAGCCCCTCTAGCACCGCCTGCCGGGCTGAATTCATGGGGCCTTGCAGTTGAACGATCGATCGCTGGGGGAACGATACCGCGCCCGCGGCACGGCTGTCGGATTGAAAACGAGTGTCCACGCGCCCGGTTCGAAAGAACAGGCCACTCGAAGCGCCGGGCGAGCGCACGGCGGGTTGGGCGTGGACACTGGTAGCGCCCAGCACAGCCGTGATAGCCGATAACATTAAATGCTCGCGGATCGGTCGCTTCATTTCCCCTCGACGTACCCTCCCCTAATAGCTTACGCATCGGCCGCTCCGATTTCCAGGCCCTGGCCCGGGTGAAGGTCCATCCCACGGTCTCGACAGGACCACGCCACGGTGACGTCCCCCGAAGCACGGCGGGTTATCGGGCACCCGGGCACCCGGGAAATTCGTTGATCGGGCCACGATCCCTGCCCAAGGTGGTCATGGGCGGTCAATCGACCGATTCATCTAGCAAGGGTCTGTTTCAAGGAGTATCCCATGAAGCGTCGGGCTATTGCCGCCGGTCTGGTCGGACTCACATTCAACGGATGCACCGTACTGGTGGACACCATGCCGGCTGAGCCGGCGCCGATCGCCCCGGTGCAGTTTCTACGCCCCATCCGGGACGCCCAAACCGGGACCTGGGTGGCCAACTGGGTGGACCCGCCTAACTTTGAAGGGGGCGGCCAGTGAAGTTATGGGCGGTTTCCGCACGCTAGGGAACACGGCCTGTTGCCCGTCGGCCAGGGCTCTGCGAGGCGCCGCTTCCGTCCAAACGCAGGGATAGTTGTCGCGGCCGGGCTTGACGAGGTCACCACTCGCAAGACACGATCTAGCCGTCGCCGCGGCCGAAGGGGCGGATCCTGATAGTCGCCGACAGGCAGGAGCCATGCAGTATGAGCAATCCCGACAAGATCAGGCGTATCGGCGTGATGAGCGGCGGAGGCGATTGCCCGGGTATCAACGCGGTCATCCGGGCGGTGACCAAAACGGCCATCAGCGATTATGGTTTGCAGGTCTTCGGCATCGCCGATGGGTTCCTCGGCCTGATTGAGAACCGCATCCGCCAACTGTCCTACGGTGACGTCTCGGATATACTGACACGTGGTGGCACTATTTTGGGGGCCAGCAACAAGTCCGACCCCGCCAATTTCTGCGTGGGCCACGACGAATCCGGCAAGCCGATATGCCAGGACGTCAGCGAGCGAGTTATCGAGCACGCCAAGGCGTGGGAACTGGACGTCATCGTGGCCATCGGCGGTGACGGAACCATGACCGGGGCGGCGGCCCTCGCCAAGCAAGGCCTGCGCTTTGTGGGGGCACCCAAGACCATCGACAACGACCTGACGGGCACCGAAGTGACCTTCGGCTTCCATACCGCCGTGGAGATCGCCACCGAGGCCCTGGACCGCATCCACACCACCGCGTCAAGCCATCACCGGGTCATGCTGGTGGAAACCATGGGGCGCAACGCCGGTTGGCTGGCCCTGCACGCGGGCTTGGCCGCCGGTGCGGACGTGATCTTGATTCCGGAAATACCCTACGACGAAGAGATTCTGGCGGAGCATTGCAAGGCCCGCAAGATGCGCGGCCGCCCTTGCACCATCATCGCGGTCTCTGAAGGGGCCAAGCCCATCGGCGGGGGCGTCGTGGTGGACCGCGTGGTTCACGATTCGCCCGACCCGATCCGGCTGGGGGGCGTCAGCCAGGTGTTGTGCGAACAGATCGCCGAGCGGACGCACCTGGAGTCGCGGGCCACCATCCTGGGGCACGTGCAGCGCGGCGGCACGCCCTGTGCCGAAGACCGAGTGCTGGGCACGATGTTCGGGCACCACGCGGTCACCCTGCTGATGAAAGGCCAGTACAACCAGGTGGTGGTCATGCAGGACGCCAAACTGACCAGCGTGCCCTTGGAGGCAGTCGCGGACAAACAACGCACCGTGCCAACGGACCATCCGCTGGTAGCGGCCGGGCGGGCGGTGGGAGTTTGCTTCGGGGACGGGTGATTGCCCGCTCAACGGCAGGCATGGAGTCGGCAATCCATTCGGTTTACCGCCATCTCCGGGTCGAGCCCGGGTAGCCTTGATGTTTCTGGAAGGTCTCGCCGATAGGTTATGGGATGTGGTGCCCGGCCAATCGATCGGCCGGCGCAAAACGATGCTATCTTCTTACTGTATCAGGGGTTAGCGTGACGCCGCGTTGACTTGCCATATAGGCAGTCATACGATTGGGGTGCGATAACCAAGCGGCGACCCATAGACAAACGCGATCCGCTAGGCAGGCGAGTCAACCTGGGTCGCACCGACAAGCCCCAGAGCAATTGGCCAGACGCCGCCGGGGCATGTCGATGTAAGAATTGAGACGAACCGGTCCCCCCGGCAACAGGAGTGTGGCCATGGTGGAAAAGAAGGACCTCAAGGAGCTGATTCAGGGCAGCCTGGACGTTCGCCGATTTCGCGAACATCACTGGGAAGGAACCTTCTGGGAATACCTCGGTATGGTCCAGGAGAATCCTTCCATCGCCCGGAATGCATTCCAGCGCATCTATGACATGGTCATGCACTTCGGCGCCGAGCGGTACACCTACCTCCGCGAGGATTTTGCGCGCTATAACTTCTTTTCGGACCCCATCGACAATGGGGCCGACGCCATCTTCGGGTTGGACCAGGCCCTGATGAGCCTGGTGGACTTCTTCAAGTCAGCCGCCCACGGGTATGGCACCGAGCGCCGCATCCTGTTGCTGCACGGACCGGTCGGCTCCAGCAAGAGCACCATCGCCCGCCTCTTGAAAAAGGGCCTCGAGTATTACTCCAAGATCGACGAAGGGGCGGTTTTCACCTTCAGTTGGCGCATTCCCGACAGCCAGGGCCACGAGCAGCTCGTGCCTTGCCCCATGCACGAAGAGCCCCTCCGGCTAATCCCCATGTCGGTGCGGGCCCAAGTGCTGGCCGAGATCAACGCCGAGCTGGACGAGGGCAAGCAGGTCCGCGTGGAGGGCGAGCTGGACCCTTTCTGCCGCAAAGTCTTTGAAGACCTGCTGCTGCAGTACGACGGCGATTGGGCCAAGGTGATGGACCATGTGGTGGTTCGCCGGCTGATCCTCAGCGAGAAGGACCGCCGGGGGATCGGTACGTTCCAACCCAAGGACGAAAAAAACCAGGATTCGACCGAACTGACCGGCGACATCAACTACCGCAAAATCGCCGAGTACGGCTCGGACAGCGACCCGCGGGCCTTCAACTTCGACGGGGAGCTCAACATCGCCAATCGAGGCCTGGTCGAGTTCATCGAGGTGCTGAAACTGGACGTGGCCTTTTTGTACGACCTGCTGGGCGCTTCGCAGGAGCACACCATCAAGCCCAAGAAGTTCGCCCAGACCGACATCGATGAGGTCATCATCGGTCACACCAACGAGCCCGAATACAAGAAGCTGCAATCCAACGAGCTGATGGAAGCCTTTCGCGACCGAACCATGAAGATCGACGTGCCCTACAACATCAAGCTCGACGACGAGACGAAAATCTACGCCAAGGATTTCAACTCCGAGCGCATCCGGGGCATCCACATCGCCCCGCACACCATCGAGGTGGCAGCCATGTGGGCCATCATGACCCGC
>JBHHVM010000093.1:0-9911 GCA_046754265.1 Phycisphaerae bacterium | reverse complement strand
CGCACCAGTTCGCTGACCGTCACGCCTTCGGGCGGGTCCGCCGGCAGAACCAGCGGGGCCACGTACGGAAACACGCTGCGCATGGTGCTTAACGATCGGACCACCGGGTGCTCGGAATAGACCGGATCCAGCATCAGGGTCGAAGTCCGCGTCAGCCGAAATTTCCCCGGCCCCACCGGGCGGGCCTGCAACAGCAGCACGCCCGACTCGACCGAAATGCCCCACTCGTCCTGCAAATACTGGTTGTACTCGTAAGGCCCCGGCATCGGCCCCATGGGCCCCGGGTACCACCCCGCCAAGAACAGCGCCCGGCCACTCTCGCCCAACGCAGCCAGCACCGCATCGCGCTCCTGCGGACCAAACTGGGGCTGCTGCTGGCGCTGCATCGGGTTCGGCGGAGGCGACATCGGCTTGAACACCACGTAAATCGTTTTGGCCGCCGGCGGGTCGATCTCCGGTGGCTCCTTCTGCGACGACAGGTCCCACTCGAAAACCTCGAAATTCAGGTCTTCCAGGTGCGCCTTGATCCGCCCGTACTGCGCCGGCGGTTGGCCCGGCATGAACCCGCCGAAGAACAGCGGAGGCCCACCGAACTTCACGAAAACAACTGCCGTCCTCTCATCGCTGGTCAGTTGCAGGATGGCCGATGATAGTTTGGCCTCCCCCTTGAACGCCCGGTCCTTGAACGCCATGCTGACCGCGCCCATCCCCGGGTCCATCGGCGGCCAAACGTCCGCAAAGCCCAGCACCCGGGCGTCGTCATCCGTCTCCACCACCAGGGCATTCGACCCAGGCCCCAGCTCCCTCACGATTTTTTCCAACTCCAACTGGGGCAGGTCCGACATCGTGGTGATCTGGGCCGCCAACGCGTCGAGCACCGGCTGAAAACGCGCCTGGGCACCCCCCAAAAACTCCACCTGCCAAGGGGCCAGCCTACCCGCCTCACCCTCAGCCACCTGCTTCCCGGTCGTCCCAATGTCCTGCAACAACTTCGTCGTCGAGGTGTAGAAGCTGCGCAGCGCCCCCACGGCTGCACTGTATCGCGGTATATCGTCCTCCAGGGCCGCCCGCACGTCCTCGGCAATCTCCTGGATCTCCTGCTGCCGGCGCTGTAACAGCGCCTGCACCTGTTGAATCACATATCCGCCCTGACCCTCCAACCCCTCGCCCTGTGCATCCAGCGTCTCCAACTCGGCCGACAGCAGCGCCGTAACCTGCGGCAGGATATCGTTGTTGAACGCCTCCACCAACTCCCGATGTTTCGACGACTGCTCGGCGAACTTGGCCTTACCAGCCAAACGCTCCATCAGTTTCTGCCGCTTGTCGTGATCCTGGAGCGGGTTGAACCGGTCCACCTCAATCTTCGAGCGGTTCTCGATCTGATAAAGGTCCGCCAGGTCCCACACCGCCTGTCTAAACTTCTTCTGGTCGTCCTGCTCCAGCGGGTTCTCAAAATAGGCCGAGGTGATGCGAATATCCCGGTCCAGGCCCGCCAGCAGGTTCTCCGTCCCGTCTGACAGGCTGTTGACACTGGACGTGGTCCAGTCGGCCTTGACCCCGAACCGGTAGCCCGCCCATTGCAGCACCGCGCAGATGGCGATCACCAGACCGACCGCCACCGCCACGTTGGTTCCGAACCGCAGTTGACGCCGGACCAACTCGCCGCCGCCCTTGTCCGTCTCTATCGCCATCGCCGCGACTCCAGCACTTTGACCGTCAGGAACAAGAACAACCCCGTCGTGCTCACGAAAAAGATCAGATGATTGGTGTCCACCAGCCCGCGGGCAAAATCCTGAAAGTGGGCCACGATGGACAGATGTTGCAGCACCACCCGCAAACCCCCTTCCTGGTCCCGGGCCAGGTATTCCGCCAAAAAGGTGAACACCGCCAACAACACGAAGCTGCAAATCACCGCGATGACCTGGTTCCGCGTGCAGGCGCTGAAAAACAACCCCACCGAGATGTACAGCCCGCCCAGCAGAATCAGGCCGAGATAGGACGCCAGCACCAAACCCACGTCCAGCGTGCCATACATGGCCACCAACACCACGTGCAGCAGCGTGCCGCCCAACATCAGCAGATAAAACACCAACGTGCCGAAAAACTTACCCAGCACCACGTCCGCATCGGTGACCGGGGCCGTCATCAACGACTCGATCGTCCCGCTGCGCAGCTCCTCCGCCAGAAGCCGCATGGTCAGCATGGGCAGGATGAACACCAGAATCACCGGCAGATAGTTGCCGAAGGTGATCCGCAAAGACGACTCTCCACCGGGCACGAAGTTGTCGTTGGCGAAGAAGATTCCCGTCACCATCAGGAAAATCGCCAAGACCACGTAGGCGATCGGCGAAAAGAAAAACGCCGAAAGCTCCCGCTGCGTCAATATACCCACCTTTTGCATCACTGCTTGCTCCGGGGCGATCCCCTTATCTGTTCTCGGGTTCAGTGCCGGATTGTGACAGTCGATCTAACCCGATCGGCCGTCCGCTTCGGTCTGTTCAGCCGTAATCTTGACAAAGAAGTCTTCCAGGCTGGCCACTTCGCGCCGCATCTCCCGCAGGCTCCAACCCTTGCTCGCCGCCAGACTGAAAACGCCTTCGCGAATGTCCACACCGTCATTGGGCACAATCGCCAGGCGGTTCCAACCGTCGCTGAACCGATTCTCCACCGCGCCCACGCCGCTCAGCCCGCCGATGCCCGACTTGACCTCAGCCTCGGGCCCCTTGATCTCCGCGATCAAACGCGACTCAGCCCCGATCCGGTCCCGAAGCTCCGCCGGAGAACCGCTGGCCACAATCCGCCCGCGCTTGATAATGATCGTCCGGTTACAGGTTTGCTCCACCTCGTGCAGAATGTGCGAACTAAGCAGAATCGTATGGCGCTGCCCCAACTCTCGGATCAACTGCCGCGTCTCCCGGATTTGCGTGGGGTCCAACCCCACCGTCGGCTCGTCCAGGATCAGCACCTTAGGGTCGTGAATCAGCGCGTCAGCCAACCCCACCCGCTGCCGCATTCCTTTGGAAAGCTGCCCGATGGGTCGATCGATAAACTCGCCCAGCCAACACCGTTCCGTCACCCGGGTCATGGCCTGTTGACGTTCCGATCGGTCCATGCCGTGCAGCTTGCCGCGGAAATGGAGATACTCCCGCACCCGCATCTCCGGATACAGCGGCGCCGACTCCGGCAGATAGCCGATGTTCCTCCGCACCTTCATGGATTCGGAAAACACGTCGTGCCCGGTGACGCTGGCCGACCCCGAGTCCGCCGGCAGAAAACACGCCAGGATGCGGATGGTGGTGGACTTGCCCGCCCCATTAGGCCCCAAAAATCCGACGATCTCGCCCTCGGCCACGCGGAAGCTGACTTCATCCACCGCCCGCAAAGGGCCATAACTCTTGCTCAGCTTGTTCACTTGGATCATGGCTGGATACCGCTATCAATTCACGCGACGAAACGTCACCACATGCGTTTGGAAATCCCTACGACCCCCAATCGGCCGGACCCCGCTTTCTATACAAGCCCGCGCCCACCTGTCAAGCTTTCCATCGAGTCCCTGCCCCACCCACCTGCCCGACGTTTCTGCCGGCTCGATCCTGTCAAAAAACTCAAGCCCACAGGCCTCGCTCTAGTTCTGGCGGTCCCGCTCACCCTCATCCACGTCCGAGGTTTCCCGCCCGCGCTCCTGAATCGGGTTGGCCCGGTACGCCTCCATCCCGGCCGGCTCGGGAAACGCCTTCTCCACCGCCCACGGTGGGCTCTGCCGCCGGCACAACTCCGTCAAACTCACCAACACCGAGTCCCAGGCCATTTGCCTCGAACGCAAGTCCAGTCGGGACCACACCCGGGCCTTGTGATGCGGTGACACACCGGCGTTCTGAAGGTACGCGATCAGCACGTCGCGCCAGATCACCGGAATCCTCTCCAGCTTGCGCCGGTTGAGCCGGTCCCCCGCCGCGATCTCCTTCATGTAATACTGGTAAACCTTCTTGGCCTCCTCGAACAACGCCGTGCTGCGCTCCACGTCGCCCAACGCCAACTCCCGCAGCGAACGCCACAGGAAACCGCCCATGTAAGCATTGGCCCGTTTGAATCCGCCCACCTCTTCCTTCACGTCGCCCAGCACGTAATCCACCAACGGTTGCATGTACTGTTTCTTCGGACTCTTGTCGTAATCGCGGTCCACCACCCGCAAGTAATCGTAGTAATGTTGGGCCTTTTCGCGACTGGCTGGGTCGCCGGCAAAGTAGAGTTGCCGAACGGCATCCGCCAGGAAGTTAATGTGCCCCACCCGATAGTTGCAGGAAGGCGCCCCCTCGATATAGCAAGGCCGGCCCTCGAACTGGATCTTGGTCATGGCCAACATCGTTTCGTGCAGATGATCGATAAACCGGATGTCCGGCAAAAAGTCTATTTGTGAGCGGTTGGGGCGATCGAAGTCCGGCGTCAGCACGATTCGGCCCTTTTCAATCATGCTCTTGAGGCTAAAGAAAATGAACCGCACCGTGTTCATCGAATCACTGCGGCTCAGGTCCAATTGATTGCGCGTCACCATGTCACCCCAACTGGCCCAATACAGAGACATGCCGAACGGACTACGCCAGTCGATGGGGCCGTACGTCTCCATCAACTCCAGCATCCAATCGGGGTCCATGTTGTAATCGTCGCGCAGAACCTTGGCCCGCAGCCCCGCCAACAGCCGCTCCCGCGCCCCAGCCGATTCCGACTCCGACAACAGCGCCACCCGCCGGGCCTGCAACGGCGGCTCCTCGAGCGGGTCGATCGATTCCAGGTACTGCGTCACCGACAGGTCGTCCCGCACATACCGGGCCACGAACGCCAGCAACTTCCGGTCGGGCCCCAACCCCACCGCTTCAAGTCGGGCCAGCAGCGCCGCCACCTCAGCGTCCTCCGCGATGAACCGCTCGAAATCCTCCGGGCTCTCGGCGATACCGCGGAAGTGGTCGATCACTTCCTGCTCCGTCGCAATCGGAGGCGGCGGGCCCAACAGCATCTCCATCTCCACCGCCAGTTCTTTTTTGTAGGCCCAGTGCTGGTCGTCCAGGAACTCGCCGATCTTGTGCCAGTAGATCCAGGCCAGTTCCTTATAAAGCCCCACCGACTTGGGGTTGTAACGAATGCCCTTGTCGCGCAACAACTTGATGCCGTTGTTGACCCACTTCCAGCGCTGCTCCGGCGTGTAGGTCGCCACCGAAATGTTGTACGCCTGGTTCCAGGCGTGAAAACTCCAAATACTAGGAAACCGCGGGGCCATGGCGCAGATCCAATTCGCCAGTTGCATGATCTCGTAGTACTTTCCCTCCTCTTTGAGAGATTCACACCGGATAAAGGCGATGTCGATGGCCAGCGCCCGAAACGTCGCCGTCTGGGCCAGCAGCCTCTCAACCGGCGGCAAACCCTTGATCGAATCCGGGTCCACCAGCATGTACTTTTCCTTGCGAAGCTGATTCATCGGCGCCACGAAAAACGATGCCCCCCCCACTGCCAGCCCCGCCAACGCCACGGCCACCACCTGCACCACCCGGTCGGTGCGGCTCGCCGACCGCCGTTGGGCCAAATACTCCGGAAGCTCGTAGCCAATTACCCGACTCATAAAGTCACTCAATAAAACCGCCCGCGTCTTGCCTTTTTTTTATTCTTGTTTTTTGCATTTTTGCATTTTTGTCTTTAACTCGCCACTCGCCACTCAAACCGATGCCTCCGAAACCTCCCGCCGATAGAACAGCACGCACCCCAACAGCAGCGACAAAACGGTCGCAATCATCGCCAGGTGAATCACCCCACTCAGCACCCAGGCCAATGTCACGTTTCGTCCCTCCACCAGAAAATCCGTCGCGCTATATTTGGAAAAATCCGGCACCGCCAAATACAACGCCTTGAGCACCCAGCTAAAAATCTCCTTGAACGCACCCAAGGCGCCTTCATCGTCCAGCATGTCGAACGAATCACCCAGAAAGCTCCGCGTGGCCGCCAAGGCATAGACCGTCATCGAACACAGGCACGCCACCGGAAACGAAAAGACCGTCGCAAAGAGCAACGCCACCGCCGCCAGGAACATCAGTTTACATTGGGCCAGCAGCAGCAATCGCACCAGATTGCCGCCAAAAGTGCCTACCGAAAACAGCAACTCCACCGCCCGAGGCCCCTCAAACAGGAACATGTAATCGTTGGGTGGCTCGCCCTCATAGGGGTTGATGTTCCAGAACCGCACCAGAAGCGTGCTGTCCTCTGACACCGCATCGGCCGGAACGCTGATGGTGTGAAACCGGTCCCCAACGTCCCGCCGGGGCGTCTGGTAAACCCGACCGTCCTTCGAGGGATCTCCCACCATCCAAACCGAACGCAGCACTTCGTCCGGCGGATACCTGTTGGCTTCAGCCTTGTACCGGATGTTGACCCACGAGTCCGCGCTGCGATCGCACAACACGTTGTTGAATCGAAACTCGCGATAGTCCTCCGGGGGCACCGCCCGCCAGCGTATATCCAAATACTTCTTGAGGCGGGCTTTTTCGGCATCGGCGTCAAAATTCTCCATCGCGTCGTATTTGCCCGCCTCCAGGTTCCGATCGAAGAGCTGGTTCACTTCCCGCGTGTGGTCCGGAACCGCAAAGGGCGTCCCGTACCGGGCCGTCAAGACCTCGTTATCCAATCGCCCCCGGTCATACTCATTCAGCGCCGGCTGCCGGGCCAGGTAGTTGACCGCCGTGGCGTAGATGCCGGCCCCCGCCACCGTCATCAGACCCGCGTTCAACAGCACGATGCCGAACCACTTGCCCAGCAAATACTCCCACCGGGGCACCGGCTTGCTCATGGCCACGATCATCTGCCGATGCACCAACTCGTCCGAAAGCGACCGCGACAGGAAAATGCTCAGCAAACTCGCCAGCACGGTGACCGTGGTGACCGAATACGCCAAAAAAGCCTGCACCCGTCCCGTCAGCGTGCCGTCGCCCTGGCCCTGACTCCCCCCCCAAAAGCCCAGCACCATCAACACCACAAAGAAAAGCGCCACCTTCATGCGAATGGCTTCAGCCAGCGTCAACCGGGCCACAGCCCAGGTTCGCGGCAACACCAGACGCAGCACCAGCGCCGGGATCCCAACCACGGCCGCCAACAGCGCCGCCCCAACCAACCCAGCCCAGATCAGCGACAGTTCCATCGACAACAAGGCCACGAACTTCGGTCGGGCCGCGTCCGAAGTCGTGATCAACCAGACCGCGACCGCCAATCCCAACAACGGAAGCAAGCCCAACCCGACCCTCTGCACGGGCGAAGACTTCGACCAGGCCCGACCCAGACTCGACCAACTTAGCGCGCTGAACGATCGCCCGATCGCCGCCGCCAGGCCCAACAGCAAGGCCGCAGCCACGACCAGCGACCCCAACACGCGCAGCGTATCCATACCGTACATGCTAAACATCTTTGGGAGTGTCGGAGGGGCGCATCAAGGCATCGATGACCGAGGGGTCCGCCTCGACCGGCTTAACTTCCGCCGGCGCCTCAGTCGGGTCGGGCCCCGATGACCGAGCAGGCGGCGCCTGGGACGCGCCGGCCTGACGGGTCAACTGCTCCACCAGTTTCTTGGCTGGATCCGGTTTGCGGGTCGGCACCGCCACCGGCTCGACCGGCTCAGCCTGGCCCGGCGATCGCGCCGCCGAAACCAGCGATTCGACCAGCGCCTCACCGCCGGTCGGCTTGACCTTCAGAAATTCCGGCAACTCGCCGGGCGCCCGCGCACCCGAAGTCACCAGGTTGTCCGATTGGGCCTGACGCACGATGCGCAAGAAAAACGATTCCAACGGCTCGGTCGGGGCCGACACTTCCACCACCCGCTTGTCGGTCAACTCCGCGATCATGGTCCGCACCTTGGCAATGGCTTCGGGGCTGAGCCGCTCGGTGGTGATCTGCGTGTAATCCTGCTGCAAGAGCAACTCGTCCGTCGGACCCGCCGCCCGCTCCCGGCCGCCGTACAGAATCGTCACCCGATCGCAAACATCCTCCACGTCCGCCAGCAAATGGCTAGACAACAGCACCGTCTTGCCGCGACGCCCCAGGTCCCGAATCACATCTTTGATCTGCCGCGTCCCGATGGGGTCCAGCCCCGACGTGGGCTCATCCAGAATCAGCAGTTCCGGATCGTTGATCAACGCCTGGGCCAACCCGATGCGCCGGGCCATCCCCTTGGAATACTCCCCCACCCGCCGATCGGCTTCCTGGGCCAAACCCACCATCTCCAACAGCCGTTCGATCCGCTCAGCCCGAACCGCCCCGGGCAACCGAAACAACCGGCCGTAATAATCCAACGTCTCTCGGGCGTTCAGAAACCGGTATAGATACGACTCCTCCGGCAAAAAGCCGATCCGGGCTTTGACCGCCACGTCCGTCGGCGCCTTGCCGAACAGGCTGATCCGCCCGCGCGTCGGGTACAACAACCCCAGCAACATCTTGATCGCCGTGCTCTTGCCGCTGCCGTTGGGGCCCAGCAGCCCAAAAACCTCCCCCGGGGCAATCTCCAGGTTCAAGTCCTTGACCGCAATCACGCGGGCCCGGCGCCAAAAGTCTCTGAAGACCTTGGTCAAACCGGCCGTCTGAATGACTGGTAGCGTTTCGCTCATACCGCTAAAGGTCTATCACGCTCCGCAAACGTCAATCGAGGATTGGAAAAAGGCGGTCCGGTTCCTTCTCCTGAGATCCCAAGTCCAGCTCAGGCGCATTGGGCAGACCCCCAATCTCCTCCTTCTTTTCGTACTCTCGTTTCTCAGCCGCCCGCTTGTCCCGCGGGTCGGGGCCGATCTTGATCCGAATCTCTTTCTCAGAGGGCGGCAGGTAGAACTTGGTCACGCCCGTCGATGCCAGAATCCGTCGCTCGGTCGCTCGCCACAACCGATCGATCAGCGCCTCGGGGTTGCGCTGATACTCGCTTAGCAACGCGTCGAACTCCTCCACGTCACCGGCAATGCCCTGCACCATCTGCGTGTACGACGCCTTGGCGTGGCGAATGGCCGCCCCCGCCTTGCCCGTCGCCCTGATCTCCAATAACTCATCCAATGCCTGCCCCAGCCTGGCCACCGCATCGTCATCGCCGGATCGCTTGGCAACGTCCAAGGCATCCAACGTCTCGATAATGGCCGTATGGGCGGCCCCGGCCGCCTCGTTCAACAGATCGGCTGCCTTCTGCTTGGCCTCTTGAATCTTCGTTTCCTTGATGCTCTCGGCCTGCGTGACCCGCGCAAAGCTGAACAGGGTCTGCAACGGTACCGTCGCCGTCGGAATCTCCACCGACGTCACCCGGATGCCCGTCTCCAACTGCTCCAGGTCCAGGTTCATCAGCCGCTTCACCTCCCGGGCCACGTCGTCGGTACGCGCCTGCGTGATCTCGCTCGCCGTGAACCGCGAAGCCACGTCCACCGCCGCCGTCTCCAACAACGTGTGAATCAACTGCTCGGTCTTCTCATCGCTGTAATCGCTCACGTGATTGACGAACCTGGCCAGGTCATCGATCCGGTAGACGATGGACCACTTCACATGGGCCAACCCCCGATCGCCCGTGACCAAAACCCCGTCGATCCCAGGCCTAAGCTTCCGCGCCCGGCTCAGATTGCTCAACGGCGTGCCCACCTCTTCCGGGCTCACCTTGAACCAGTGCGCCTTGTCCGCTCTTAACGTCACCGCCGTCGTCCGGACCCGCAGCGTTTCATCGATGGGGAAGGGCCAAGCCAGGGACAACCCCGGGTTGCGGGCGCCTCCCGCCAAACTCCCGAAGCGCAGCACCACCGCCTCCTCGTGGTGGATGACGACCCCAACATCGTGGATCTCGTGCGGCAGCTCCTGGAAGACGGACCGTATGAGCCGAATCGTCGACGGCCGCCTGGCCGGCCGCTCAACGACTGACT
>JBHHVM010000092.1:0-10002 GCA_046754265.1 Phycisphaerae bacterium | reverse complement strand
GGATCAAGCTGAAACGCCTCTACCCGCAGATTCAAAACTGACGGTACACTAGGTTCAAACAAATGGGGCATTTGTCCTATGGTCCGGTTTAACAGCCGAGCCGATACTTGATTAGTCAAAACCTGGCACAGGCGGCGAGGCGCCCCCTGGCAACCCCGACCGGCCTCGTCGTTCTGTGCTTTTTTTTGCGCCACTCGGCGACCGCACCTGTATCGGTAGCGGGACAAACCGAGGAGACCCGAAGGGCGCCGCGATTGAACGAGGCGGTCAGGGATCACGGCGGTGGACCTGCCCCGGGAACCGTTGTCGGCCTGATTGAGGCCGGCAGGCCCCCCTGCCGGGTGGGACAGCCACTCCATTCGGGAGGAAACCCAGGCGCCTTGCAGGCACCCTCAAACCGATTAGAATCGGGCACAGTTGCGTCGAGGGCGGCAAGACCGCCCGGATTCGGGGCGTAGCTCAGCCTGGTTAGAGTGCTTGACTGGGGGTCAAGAGGTCGAAGGTTCAAATCCTTTCGCCCCGAATATGTAACTGGCTGAAATACAAGGACTTACGTCACCACGTGGCGTGAGTCCTTCTTGTTTGAGGACTCTAGGCCCCCGTCTCGAAGGCGGCAGTATCTGATGCTGGAGCAGTCTAATCGGATTGGACCCGCTTGACGCCGGAGACGATCTGGATCGCCAAGGCTACGTCCCCCTCCACGAGGCTCTGAGGGTCGTACTCGTTGGTTTGACGGCTGAGACCGCGATCAACGTCCCTTTCTCAACAGCGGCCCGTAGTATTTGGAGAAGTATTCTTTGACCATTCGATGGCTGTTGAACGCCGGCGGGATGGTGGCGATGGCGTGTTTCATGCAGCGGACCCATTTCGTCGGGATGCCGCTGCGGTTGCGGGTGTAATACAATGGCACCACGTCGCGCTGCAACCGTTGATAGAGCGCCTTTTCGTCCCGCCGGTCGGCGGCGGCGGTGCCGTCGTGATCGACGCCTTTTCCGATGGCCCAGCCATTCTTGCCGTCTTGACAGGCTTCGGGCCACCATCCGTCCAGGATGCTGAGGTTCAGGCCCCCGTGCAGGGCGGGCTTCATCCCGCTGGTGCCGCTGGCTTCCTGGGGGCGGCAGGGGTTGTTGAGCCACACGTCGACGCCGGCCACCAGGTGACGGGCGACGTCGATGGTGTAGTCCTCCAAAAAGATGATCTTGCCGCGAAAACCCGGTCTATCAGTCATTTTGACGACTTGCGCCACCAGACGCTTGCCATCGGCGTCGGCTGGGTGAGCCTTGCCGGAGTAGATGATCTGCACGGGGCGACCGGCTCGACTGACGATGCGGTGTAGCCGTTGAAGATCGGCGAAGATCAGCGTGGCCCGTTTGTACGGGGCAAAGCGCCGGGCGAAACCGAGCGTCAACGCCCCGGGATCCAACACGCACCCCGCGGCCCGCAGCTTGGCGGATGACGCCCCGTGTCGCTCAAGCTGTCGGACCAGATGGGCCCGCACAAAGTCAACCAGCTCCGCTTTCAGTTCACAGTGCAATTCCCACAATCGGCGGTCGGGGATGCGTTTGGCCCGCTTCCAGACGGCGGCTCGGTCCTGGCGCTGGTCCCAGTTGGCTGGGAGGTATTCATCCAGAAGCTCAGCCATGCGCGGGTGCAGCCAAGTTCGCAGGTGGACCCCGTTGGTGACCGCACCGATGGGGACGCGCTCAACCGAGCGTTTGGGCCATAAGCTTTGCCACATGCGGCGAGATACCGCGCCGTGAAGGGCAGCCACCCCGTTGGCTTTGTCCGCCAGGCGCAGGGCCAAGGGGGTCATGCCGAAATCTTCGGTCTTATCCTTGGGATTCACCCGGCCCATGTCCAGTAGTTGGCTTCGACGGATGCCCAGTCGCCGGGCATAGCCGCCCATGTAACGGTCAACCAGGGCAGGATCGAACGACTCGTTGCCGGCTGGGACGGGCGTGTGGGTGGTAAAGACGGTGCCGGCTGACACACTTTTGCCAGCCTCCTTGATGTCCACGCCCCGCGTTTTGATCAACTCAGCCATGCGCTCAAGCGAGCAGAAGGCAGCATGGCCCTCGTTCAGATGGCACAATCGCACCGGCAACTTCAACGCCCGCAGCATTTGCCAGCCGCCCACACCCAACAGAATCTCCTGCCGGATGCGCAGGTCGCGGTCACCCGCATAGAGCCGATCGGTAAGTTTGCGATGTTTGGTCGGGTTGGCGGTCAGGTGGGTATCCAGCAGCAAAATGTTGACCCGCCCCACCGCCAGTCGCCAGGCCCGGGCATGCACGGTCTCGCCTCCCATGGGCACCTTGAGCCGCAATGGGCGACCCGTTGGCGTCGTCACCTCGATCAGGGGCAGGTCGTCGGGGCGGAGGCGGTCATAGGTCTCGGTCTGTCGACCTTGGGGGCTGATATGCTGACGGCAGTAACCTTGTCGCCAGAATATGCCCACGCCGACCAGGGGCAATCCCAAGTCGCTGGCACTCTTGAAATGATCCCCAGCCAGGATGCCAAGCCCGCCCGCGTAGATGGGCAGCGATTCGTGCAGGCCGAACTCCATGCTGAAATAGGCGATGGTGCCGGGGCCTGTCTTTTTCTTTTGCGATGCGAACCAGGTGCGAGCCCGCATGTAAGCCCGGAAGCGGCGATGCGTGTCCTTCACCGAGGCCACAAAAGCGCGGTCGCCGGCCAGGGCGTTCGTTCGAGCGGCTGACATGCGGCGTAACAGGGTAATAGGGTTGTGCTCGACCTGCTTCCAGAGGTCGGCATCGATGCGGCCAAACAGAGCGGGGGCATGGGCGTCCCAACTCCACCACAGATTGGCCGCCAACTCAGCCAAGGGACATAACGGCGCGGGAAGATCGATCGACGGATGGGCGGGCGTTGCAGTTTTCGAGGTCATGCGGGTTGGGTCCCTGTCTACAGGTTTGCAGGATCATTCGAGGCGTCAGCCTTTTATCCCGCTCATGGTTACGCCCTGGATGAAATAGCGCTGGGCGAAAAAGAAGGTCAGGACTACCGGGATGGTCATAATCATCGAGCCGGCCATGATGAGCGTGAACTGGTTTTCCCGCCCGGCCATGAAACTGAACAGCCCCAGGGCCAGCGGGTAGAGCCGCTGGTCGTTGACGTAGATCAGCGGGGTCATGAAATCGTTCCAGACGAACATGAAGGTGAAGATGGCGATGGCAGCCATGGTCGGGCGCATGAGCGGCAGGGCCACGTTCCAGTAGATGCCAAAATACCCGCAGCCATCGATACGGGCGGCGTTTTCCAGATCGCGGGGGATGCCCATCATGGCTTGGCGCAGCAGGAAAATGGCGAAGGCGTTGACGGCCAAACAGTTGGGCACCCACAACGGGGCGAGGGTGTTGTACCAGCCCAGGTATTTGTAGATGACGAACGAGGGGATCATGGTCACCTGTGGCGGGATCATCAAGGTGGCCAAGACCAGGAGGAAGGAGAGGTTCCTGCCGGGCCA
This sequence comes from Phycisphaerae bacterium, assembly GCA_046754265.1. GTDB lineage: Bacteria > Planctomycetota > Phycisphaerae > UBA1845 > UBA1845 > OFTM209. Next base: position 6,515 of record JBHHVM010000092.1, on the reverse strand, counting down.
GGTCAGGCGGGACAGGGCAAAGGCCACCATCGAACAGCTAAACAGCGTGCCGATGATATTAGCGACGACCAGAAAAACGCTGGTCTTGAAATATCGCCAGAAAGGCACTTCCTCGAAGGCTTTGCGGTAGTTTTCGGTTCCCTTGGCCCAGAACGCTTCGGGGATCGAACTTCTCGCTACTTCCACGCGCAGCTTGAGCGTTCTGGGGCCGTGGTCGTATTGCGGACCCGAGTCGATCTGTTTCAGCAACACGTAATGCTTGGGCACCAGGCGCTGGTCGTCGGCGCTGGGCTCCTGCAAGGTAATGTCCCACCAGGTGTCTTCGCCCAGGTACTTGGGGGCCGACGATTTGAGCAGCCGGCCGCCCATTTCGACGTAGCAGCGCAGCTCGTGCCAGGTCTGGTCACGCCGGAAGCTGATCTCCAGGCGCTTGAACTGGTCGGCGTCGAAGGGCAGGTCCAACGAGGCCGACACCTCGAACGAATCGCCGGCGCCGGAAAAGTCGTAATGAATCACCCCGACGGGCCTGGCCGCCTCTTGGCGTTCCTCGAGGATGGCGCCGCCTCGGTCCAGGGTCCAGAGATCGGCGACCGGCGTCTGCCCGGTCAGGTCGTAAATGTTGTAACTGAGGTCCTTGACCATCACCTTGCCCAGGGCAAAGTAGCGATAGGCCTGCTCGAACGCCTGGGAGACAAACTGCGGGTCTAGGGTTTGCGTCAACGCGACGCGAAAGGTGTTCTCATCGGCTGACCAGGTTTCCCGTGGCAGCAGGTTACCCAGCCGTCTGAACACACCCTGAATCAGCTCGGTCCGCACGGCGCCGGGGTCCAGGTCCTCGGTCCGCGAATCACTCCAGGCATCGACGCATTGGCCAATCTCGTCTTCGACGGCGGCGCGCATCCATCCATCCCAGCGATGTCGGCCCACTTCCTCGGGCTTATGAATATCCGGGAATTGCCGTTCGTCGATATACGGGCTTTGTGGGCGCGGGAGAGGTCTTTGCGGAAAGAGCGAAACCTCATCGCCCAACACTTCCTTATCCAGCTTCCAGCTGGTGCCCAAGAGCCAGAAATACGGCAGCGCAAAGACAAGCGATCCGCCGATGAGCACGGCGTGGAGGATGCCACTCTTCCATAATGGGCGGCGGTCGTTGGTCATAACCTTGCAGCGATGGGCGTTTAACCCACAACTCTTCGTTGCGGGAATAGCCCGCCTGGCAACTCAATCTCCCGCATAATGGACCCACTTGCGCGAAAGGCTCATGTTGATGATGGTCAGCACGATGACGATCACAAACAGCACCCAGGCCATGGCGGCCCCGTAGCCCAGGTTGAAGTAGCTGAAACACTGATCGAACAGTTTGTAGACGTAGAAGTAGGTCGAACGGTTGGGGCTGCCGTTTGGTGTCATGATGTAGGCTTGGGTGAATATCTGAAACGTTCCGATCAAGCCTATGACCAGGTTGAACAAAATGTAAGGCGAGAGCAGCGGCAACGTGACCGTGAAGAATCGCCGCACCGGGCCCGCCCCATCCAGGGAGGCAGCCTCATACAACGACTTGGGAATCTCTTTCAGGCCCGCCAGCCAGATAATCATGCTGGCCCCGGCAGTCCACAAGCCCATGATAATCAGGGCGGGTTTGGACGTCCTGGGGTCGGTCAGCCAACTGATCGGCGTGCGCAGACCGGTGCCCAAGTGGGCGTAGCACCAATCGATGACGGCCGAGACACCGGTCAGGTCCAGCAGCCAGTTCATCAGCCCATTGTGAGAGTTGAATACCCAAATCCACAGCACCGACGCGGCCACCACCGGCATGATGGCCGGCAGGAAAAACGTGGTGCGGTACCAACTCATGCCCTTGGCGTCGGTATTGAGCAGCATGGCCAGGGCCAACCCCACAGCCATGCCCACGGGCAACCCAATGGCCATGAAAAGCGTGTTGAGCAACACGTGACGGGTGCCGCCAATGTCGCTCCAATCGATGCCGAACATATCGGCGTAGTGTTTCGTGCCGACGTAGCGGGCTGGGTTGATCACGTCGTAATCGGTCAAGCTCATCAACGCGCTGAACAGCATAGGCCCGCCGCTCAGCACGATGAAACCCAGCAGCCACGGTGAGGCAAAAGCGACCCCAGCCCACCACTCCTTCCGGTGGACGCCGCCGACCCGGTGGCGGATGCGATGTTGCAGCACCACGATCGACGCGATGACGATCAGCCCGCCGAAGTAGATCCATACCCATCGGCGCCATTGAAACTCCGGGGCCTGGTTGGGGCGGTGGAATTCATCCAAAGCTCGTTGCACGCGGGAGGTGAAGAACTTCAGCGACTGAGCCGGTGTCTTGCCGTGGTTCCAGGCCAGGTCCTGGGCGTCGGCCTGGCCGTTCCAAAGCTCCTGGCCCTTGGGCGAAACCGGGCGGAACCGGCAATAGGGCAACACGTCCATGTGGGTTTGCAGAGCGTCGCTGACGCGGCGTGGCATTTCCGGAACGTCCACGTAGCGGGCCATCTGGGCTGCGGTGAGCTTCTTGGATGCCTTGAGCCGGGGCATGTACAGTCGGCCCTGCCCCCGCTCGCGCTGGGCGTCGTGGTTGTTCATCACCATGCCGCCCTCGACGCTGGAGAGAAACTTGAGCAGCCACCAGGCTGCTTCGAGCTTTTCCGGCGGGCAGGTGGCTGGGATGCAGTAAGCAAAGCCCGCCACCCAACTGATGTAGCGCTCGCCTTGCCGGGCCCGGGCAGCGGGCACCGGGGGCCAATAGGTGCCGAAATCCATGTCCCGTTTGTAGCGGGCCAGGTCGCGCAGAAACCAGTCACCGTGAATCAGCATACCGATCTGGTTCACAAAGAACGGGTCCTGGGCGGCGGTCTGAAACGATTTGCGAAAGGCCACGACGTCAGAGGCCCCGCCATAGGCGTCGAAGATGTCGGTGGTCCACTGCAACGCCTCGACGATGGCGGGGTCGTTCAAGGTGCAGGTTCGCCCGTCGTCGCTGAGAAACTCGCCGCCGTTGGCCCAACCATAAAGGTACAACCAGGCGTTGCCGTGCTGGGGCTCGAAGCCCACCCGCTGAATTCGGCCCAGGTCATCGAAGCGGGTCAGCTTCAGAGCGTAACCGTCCTGGTCGAAGATCTTGATGTGTCGGGCATCGCCGACGGGCAGGGTCAGCTCTTTGCGGGCGTAGGCGCTCTTGACGGTTATTTCGTGGGGGCCGGCCACACGGGCGACCAGGCAGCGCGTGACGGTGCCCCGCTCGTCGAGGAACGACAACGTGTCACCCGGCCTGACACCGACGGCCACGAAGTCGGCTGACTCACTGCTAATGCGATACTTCGCACCGTCCGCGCCGGCATCGTCCGACGCAAGCGCCTCGAAGCGAGCGTCTTCCACGTCCACCCGCTTGGTAAGAATCTGTTCCCAGGTATCAGGGGGATTTGGCTGCCCTTGATCGTCCACCAGACCCACCTGACGAAGCATGTCACTATTGTAGTACAGCACGCGGGTGTCCATGTAGTTGGGCACACCGTAATGCCCGCCCTCATAGCTGCATTCGTCCCAAGTAGCTCGGTAATAATCGTCCGGTCGGACGATGTAGCGCTCCAGAAACTCCACCGTCCGACGCTGATCCTGGATGTCCTGCTCCGGAGCTTGGCTATTTTCCAATTCGGCGAGTTTGCTTTTGGCGGCTTGAAGTTGGACCCGGTCCTTTTCGATCAGGGGCGTCAAATCCAGGAACGCGCCGCGGGCGGCCCACTGGCAAATGGCGAAGCGGTCGTATTCGACCAGGTCCGGCGGTACACCCCCGGCGATTCCGCACATCAAGCGCTGAGGGTTGCCCTCGCCCTCCATGCCGGTGCGCACGGCACTGGACCCCAAAATGGCCCTATACTGGGGGAAACGGCGCTCGAAGGCGTCCACCACGTCGAGCTGGCGCCCTTCGGTCGGCCCGTTGAACCAGATGGTTACCTCAGTAACGTCATCGGACACTTGGCGACGCGAGGCCGGATACAGCCACCACAGCAAGGCTGTCACCGCGATAACCGATAGCCACAGCCTCCAACCCGTCATCGGCCCAGCACCATGCCCGAATGGGCCTTGACCGTGACGGTGCGCTCGGCTGTGGTCAACGTCTCGGTCCCCGCTCGGTCGGCGTCGACCACAACATTCCAGGCTCCTGCGGGCAGAACGAACACCTGGTCGGTCGATTCTCCGTTCAGGAGCACTGACAGCTGGGCAAACGATTCACTATCCATGTTCCGACCGTCCAATGTATACGCCAAACAGCGTTGGCCGGGCACTTTGTCGGAGAATCTCAGCCGTCGTCGAACCTGCCTGGCGGTGCGCAGCCGAAAGACTGGATGGGCCTTCCGCAAGGCGATCAGGCCCCTGTAATACTCAAACACGTCGCGGTTGGTTTTTTTGAGCGACCAGTCGATTTGATTGACCGAGTCGGGCAGATTGTAACTGTTGTGGCTGCCGCCCTTGGAGCGGCACAGCTCCTGACCGCTGTGAATGAAGGCGATTCCCTGCGAAGTCATCACGATCAGGCCCGCAAAACGCTGCATGCGCTTCTGGATTTCGGTCGAGGCGCGGGGGGCGGATTGGAGCAGCTTGTCCCAGGTGGTCAAATTGTCGTGACACTCGCAGTAGGTGATGCAATCGGTGGGTTGGTTGGCCCAGTCGTCGATGGCCCCGCCGATACCCTGTCGAATACGCCCGATGTCCGCCCCAGCCTGAATGAACCCAGGCGGGCCGCCGTCCCGCCCGCCCTTGATGGCGTCGCGAATATGGTCGTTGAACGCGGCCACCCCGGTACCGGCGATGCGTTTTTGATCGGTCACCTGCTTCAAGCCGCTGGCTCCGCCGGTCCAGGGCTCGCCGTGAATCAAGATGGAGGGATTGATATCTCGCAGCCGCTTGGCGATGCGTTGCATGGTTTCCAAATCATGCAAGCCCATCAAATCAAAGCGAAATCCGTCGATGCCATATTCGGTCACCCAATAGGCCAAGGAATCGAGCATGTACTTTCGGGCCATGGGATGCTCGCTGGCAAATTCGTTTCCGCAGCCCGAGCCGTTCCAATAGGCGCCGTCCGAAGTCCGGCGAAAGTAGTAGCCCGGCACTAGCGATTCGAAGCTGGCGTGAAGGGCGGTGTGATTGTAGACCACATCCATGATCACGCCGATGCCGCGGTCGTGAAGGGCTTGGACCGCCTGCTTGAACTCGACAATCCGCTCGGGCCCCACTGGCGCGGTCGCATACCAACCGTCCGGCGAGTTGAAGAAAATCGGCATGTAGCCCCAGTTGTAGGAATCGTCCGGGCTTTCGGCGTTGTCGAAATCCTGAATCGGCATGATCTGCACGTGGGTGACACCAAGCTCCACCAGGTGATCCAGCCCGGTCATGACCGATGGATCGCCCGGCAGATGGGTGCCAGTTTGGGTCAAACCCAGGTACTTTCCTTGGACAGCCACGCCCGAGTTGGCGGCGATAGTGAAGTCGCGCACGTGCATCTCATAAATGATGGCATCGACCGGTGAGGCACACTCGACGTAACCGGCTGGGTCAAACCCCGGGGGATCGGTTGCGTCCAAATCCACGATGAGCGCCCGCCCACCGGGGCCCGTGGTGCAGACGGCATAGATGTCGGTGACTTCCCGGTTGGGATCGAAATCGGGGCCGCTCAGCAGGTAGGCGTAGAATCGGTTTTTCAGATCGCCGTTCACGGTAGCGGACCACACGCCGTGCGGGTTGACCTGCATGGGGTGGCGTTGCAGGCCCTTGTTTCCGCTGCGTGCGTCGGCCACCACGACCTCGACGCCATCAGCCAGGGGCGAGAATACCCGGAATGTGGTGGCCTGCGGCGTGTAGGTCGCCCCCAGAACGGCCTGGGCATCGTAATAAAGACTCTCGTCCACGAGCAAGCCTCCGAGGCGCACTTGCCTGTCACCAAAGCCGCGAACCGTCAGACGGTAAATCGTCTTGCCAACCTCCAAGGCTTGGCCGGTGGTCAGCCTGAAGGCATTGGCCCTTCCGTTCTTCGGCTGTTCCGGTCGAACAGACGTCACGGGCACTTGTTGTCCGTCCCGGTTTCTTAGCACGAATCGCTTGGCCGGGAATTCGGCGACCGGCAGCCGATGCGTGAAGCGCACGGCCAATTCGTCGACCCTTTCAATGCTGGCTGCGGTCAGCTTGGGCGACACGTCCGGCGGCGACGTATAGACATCATTCTTGCCCTGGACCAGGTAGATATCCTTGGACATCCGCGGCGACCAGAATCGATCGCCGCCGTCCTTGAATTCCCAACTCCCGTTCAATCGCGGAATCAAGCCGATCTTGTCGCCGGGTTGGCCGTAGGCTCCGATGTCGAGCTGAAACACCACACCGAAGCCGTCGCGCCCCACGTGAAACGTATCCTGCGGATGGGGTGAACGGCGGTTGTGTTCGTCCCAGGTCCACAGGCCCGGCGAGGCATAATCTCCGTCGAAGCGATGATAATGAACGGTCAGTAAATT
>JBHHVM010000091.1:0-10038 GCA_046754265.1 Phycisphaerae bacterium | reverse complement strand
CGCTCGAATCACCGGCCGGGGCGCCGTCAGGCGCCGATCCGACCGGAATGGTCTCCCGAATGAACCGCCGGGCTGCGTCGATAGAACCGTCGATTTCAGCGCCGGCCGGCTCGTGCCGGGCAAACTTCACCAGGTCGCACGCCGTGAGAAACGCCCGCAGCATGTCCTTATGCCCGAAACGCAAGGCATCGCTCCGCTGCACGTCGGCCAAAAACTCGTCCGTCGTTTGTTCCGGGGCCATCAAACCGAATCGCAACTCGATGTAGGTCCGCACGATATCGCTGAGCCGATAGAAAAATGTCTGCACCTGCCCGCGTTGCACCAACTGTTCCACCAGGAGCGCATCCAACTGGCCCAAGGCCCACACGTGCGGAGGCGGCGGCGGAACAACCTCAGCCGCCCGGGCCGAGCGCCGGGCAAGCAGATACCACCCCAAACCCGCCACCGCCAAGACCGCCCCAGCCACACACCCCAGCGCCCAATAGTTCGTGGGGCGGGGCACAGCCACGGGGCCTTCAATGTCGGCGAACTGGGTGGGATCGACCGATCCGTCCGCCTCGATGGCCGAGATCACTTCCACCGGCAACTCGGCTGTCGCAATCTCCTTGTCGCCATATTTGAACGTCAAGGCTGGAACCTGCCGCTGGCCCGAGCGGTTCGACTCGATCACCAGGCGCTGGCGCCAGGTTCGCCCCTGCGGACCCTCTTGCGTCTCGACCGGTCCTTCATCGTCGACCAGGAATCCCTCGGATAGCACCCTGGCGGTGTCCGGCCACTGCACTTCCACCTGGAGCGGGGCCTGCACTTCCAGCGTCAACGCCAGGGGCTCAGCGACGCGGACACGTTGACGATCGACCGACACGGTGACCGCGACTTTGTCCTGCCGCGTCGTTTCCGACAGGCCCGCGGGCGTCTCGGTCGTCTTGGCTGAGTCCGCCGACCGCCGGTCGCACGAAACGATCGGCGTCCAAAGCATCAACACCAAACCAATCGCACCTAGCCATGTCGCCGACCGAGTCATCGTCCTAATTTTGACACGTCCTGGCATCGTCCAACCCGTTCCGATTACCGCCGAGCATGGCGCCGATGAAAATACCGCTGCAAGGGCTCCACAAAAGATTCGCCGCCGACCAGCTCGATCGTCTCGGCGTCCATGCGCCGGAACATCTGCCGCCTCTGCTGGGCCGCGGCCCGCACATCGGCCGAGAATCGCTCGCGAAGCCGCCGGCTGGAGGTGTCCACCGTCACCCATCGGCCTGATTCAGTGTCCTGCAGCTCCACGATGCCCACGTCGGGCAGTTCCATCTCGCGCCGATCGCCGATGATCACCGGGATCAGATCGTGCCGCCTCCGGGCCACGCGCAACGGCTGCTCGAATCCCTGGTCCTGAAAATCGCTGACCAAGAAAACCACGCTCTTGCGCGTGGTCACCCGGTTCAGATGTTCCAGGGCCAGCGCCAGGTTGGTGCCTTGTCCTGCCGGTTCGTGAAAGAGCAGCTCCCGAATCACCCGCAGCACGTGCCTTCGCCCCTTTTTGGCGGGCACGAATTTTTCCACCCGATTCGAAAACAGAATCAGCCCCACTTTGTCGTTGTTGCGAATGGCTGAGAATGCCAGCGTGGCGCAAACCTCGGCCGCCAGGTCGCGCTTGAGTTGCCGGTGGGTCCCGAACTGATGCGATCCGGACACATCCACCAGCAACATGACCGTCAGCTCCCGCTCCTCGCGAAAGACTTTTACGAACGGTTCGGCATAACGGGCGCTGACGTTCCAATCGATGGTGCGGACATCGTCGCCGATCTGATAGGGGCGGACCTCCTCAAACTCCATCCCCCGCCCCCGAAATGTGGTGTTGTACTGCCCAGCCAACACCTCGTTCACCAAATGTGACGTGCGGATCTCGATGAGGCGAATCTTTCTTAGCAACTCGTGCGGTATCATGGCGGATTAGCGAAAGTCGAAAATCGAAAGTCGAAAACCGAAAACAAAAAAAAGCCGACGGTCACAACGGTGAGGCGATAGATCCGGTCGATCGTCTCAGTCGTGCACCTCAGCAGACCTTTCTTGCGTCCGCTTGACCACGGTTGACAGTATCCGCAAAAGCTCGTCGGCCTCGGTGATGGCCTCAACTGTGTGCTGGCCAGACAGCAACTCTGTGCGCTGGCACAATTGCAGCCAGTAATGGGTTTCACTAGCCTCTTTCCGGGCGATGCTACATTTATGGGCAAACTCCGCCCTGGTTAGTGCATGGTCTGCCTCCCGAACATTGGCTCCAATAGACGTACCGCTACGAATCAACTGGCGGCCTACTTCCCAGCCTTGGGCATTATTGGGCAAAGCGCGAGCCAGTCGCAGAATCGCCACGGCCAACTCAAACGTGCGCTCCAACAAATCTCCCTGTATCCTACCCATGGCAAAATACCAGCCAGCCCAGCGTTTTCTTCTTTTTCATTTTTTGTTGCTTCTGTCTCGTAGTTCTGATTTTTCGACTTTCGACTTTCGACGTTTCGACTTTCCTAAGGTACCGGCACTTGGTCTAGGATAGTCTGCACCACGTCTTCCGGCGTTTTCTCTTCCGCTTCGGCTTCGTAGGTCACGATCACTCGGTGACGGAGGATGTCCATGGCCACGTCTTTGACGTCCTGGGGCGTCACGTAGCCTCGCCCCGCCAGCAGGGCTGCCGCCTTGGCTCCCAGGGTCAAATAGATGGTTGCCCGCGGCGAAGCTCCGTATTGAATCAAGTCGGCGATCGGCAGATTGAATTCCTGCGGGTTGCGCGTGGCGTGGACCAGGTCCACCACGTAACCCTTGACCTTTTCGTCCATGAACACGCGGTCCACCACCTGGCGGGCCGAGGCAATCTGGGCCGGGCTCATCACGGGTTTGATCTGGACGTCCGGCCGGGTCGACGACATCCGTTCGAGAATCTGCATCTCCTGCTCGCGGGTGGGATAGGTGACCACCAGCTTGAGCATGAACCGATCCACCTGTGCCTCGGGCAGCGGGTAGGTGCCCTCCTGCTCGATGGGGTTCTGCGTGGCCAGCACCAGGAAAGGGTCAGCCATCCCAAACGTCTGTGTGCCGATGGTGACCTGTCGCTCCTGCATGGCCTCCAATAGGGCGCTTTGCACCTTGGCTGGGGCCCGGTTGATTTCATCCGCCAGAATGACGTTGGAAAAGATGGGTCCCTTCTTGACCACGAATTCCCCGTCGTTGGGCCGATACACCAGCGTCCCGACCACGTCGGCCGGTAACAGGTCGGGGGTGAACTGGATCCGCTGGAAGTCCGCCTCAATGGCCGCCGCCAGGGACGACACCGCCATGGTCTTGGCCAGCCCCGGGACGCCCTCCAAAAGGACGTGCCCATTGGCCAACAGGCCTATCAACATCTTGTCGAGAAGGTCGTCCTGACCCACAATCACGCCGTGAATCTGATCGAGCAGCCTCTTGAAGGGCTCAGCCGCCTGTTCCGCCTCCGCCCCTACCTGACGAACATCTGCCGCTGTCGTGACCATCAGCCATTAACTCCTACGTGACCGGACTCAACGCAAAAAGGATGGCGCCATGATACGCACCGTCACCATAAAGACGCAAGATCGGCGCCGCTTCTGTCAGAATTCTACAAATGAAGACAAGTCGGACCCGCCCTGGAACGGGTCGGGCTTCTCACGGCGGGTTACTTACCAGCCGAAGCAGTCCGCACCGCGTTGCGGATTTCGCCCAGAAGCTGGTCCACCTTGAAGGGCTTGAATAACACCGCAGCCAGGCCCTCTCGCCGGGCTCGGACGATGGAATGGTTGGGGTCATACCCGAACCCGGTCATCAGCAGCACGGGCCGGTCGGCGTCTTTATCTTTGGACGCGGCAAACACCTCATAGCCGCTGGCCCCAGGCATCTTGATGTCGCTCAGCACCAGGTCGTAGCCGTTGGTGGCCACCAGCTCGATGGCTGCTTTGCCGTCCCGAGCTTCGTCCACCCGGCAGCCGTAGCTGGCCAGCACGTCGCGCACCGTCTCGCGAATCACATCCTCGTCATCGGCGATCAGCACCCACTTGTCCTTCAGCACCGGGTCGGTTCGAGTCGCAGCCCGGCTTGGGCGCCGCCCCACCAGACCGCGCCGCGGCGACGTGACCTGCTTGGTCGAATCCCGAATGTCCACCGCTTTTTGGCTGATGAGGTTCAGCCGATGGCGCAGATCGTCATGACCGATGTAATCTTCGATCAGGCTTTCCACTTCCGTCAGAATATCATTGACCGGACCGGTGATTTCCGCCAAAACGTCGCTGCCCAGCCTGCCGGTGGCGGTGGAGCGCTCGGACGTCAACAATTCCAGAATGTGCAGGCTCACGGCCACGTGTCGGCTGAAGATTTCCAGGATTTGCCGGTCGTCCTCCCCGAACGCGGCCGGCTGATCGCTTTCCACGTTGACCGCGCCGATGACTTGATCGTGCAGGCGCAACGGTACCGTCAGGCAACTGCGGGCCCCTTCGATACCCTGCAAATAGCGGGGGTCGGCCTGAACGTCCGGGCAGATATAGCTTCGGCCCCGCGAGGCGACGTACCCGCTGATGCCGTTGCCCTCAGCCGAAGCATAAAGGTCGGTGTTCTGCGCCGAATCGGGCAACCCGCTGCACAACGCTACTTCCAGCTTGTTGGTTCGCCGATCCAGCAGGTAGACGATGAAGTTGTCCATCTGCATCAGATCGTGCATGTAGCGGATGATCTTCTGCTCCAACAGGCTCAACCGCTCGTGGGCATCCAACCGAGTGATCTGCTCGACGTCCAGCCGGACCAGTTCCCGGCCGGCTGCGTCGATGGCGTCGATTCGCTCTTGAAGCCTAAGCGCCCGAGTCGCATCCCAAACCACGGCTGACACCTGGGCCATCCGCTGATTCAGGTCGATGACCGGCGTGGCTGTGATCTCAAAATACTGTCCGTCGGACGTGCGAATGCTGGAACGGCGCCCCCGATGCTGCTCGGTCGTCTCGGGAGTTACCGAAGCCGCCCAACTAAACATCTCGCCGCAGAATTCGCACACTCGGTCGCGCAGCTCCTGCGAAAAGCTCAGCATCTTGGGATTGGCCCAGACCAACTGCCCGCCTTGGCCCACGATGGCGACGCCCTGGGGAACCGTCTCCAGAATGACTTCCGCCTCCGGGGCGACGTGCAAACGCTCCAGCGCCGTAAAATCAGCGGCTCCGCTGACCACCAGATCAAACGATTCGCGCCGCAGCGCCTGCACGGCTTGCTCGACCGTGTCCACACATTCGACCCGGGCTGACTCGCCCAGCCACTCAACCGCCTCGGGCTGATGCGGAGCATCGCCGCGAATCCACAATACCTGAATGGTTTTGGTCTGCTCGGTACTCACCTGATCGTTTCCCACGGAACAAAAAGCAGAGATGCCCCCATCGGCTCTCCACACCCCGTCTAGAACACGGTCAATATCTTTCTGAACCGTCGAACGGTCCGGTCCACCCTTATTATGATATTTAGCGCCAGGCCCAGCCTTCAAGCCAAATCCGACAAAAACTGTTCTTTCGCCATGGCCTCAATGCCCTAGGCCACCACCGATACCGCGCCCACCCAGGGCAGCTAACCTCCCGAGGTTGACGAAGCTCCCTCTTTTTCCTGGCCTATCTTCGACTCGGTCCCCGCCCACAGACGCCCCAGGTTGGATCGGTGTCGCACCAGCACCAGTCCCGCAAGCAGGGCTGTGAAGGCTAGCAGAGGCCATCCCTCAGCCAGCAAAGCACGCCCGCGTCCCCACGACACCAGCACAAACGCGGCCGGAAACGCGACGGCGGCACAGATCGACCCGGCTGACACGTATCGCGTCAGTGCCACCACCGCTACCCAAACCCCCAGGGCCAGCCCGGCCGGCACCGTCAAGTCCGGATAAACGCCCAGTGCCACGCCGAGTGTCGTGGCCACACCTTTGCCACCGCGCAGCCCAAGGTAGATCGGAAAATTGTGTCCGATAACCGTAGCCGCTCCGACCGACAGCCAACACAAATACGTTGTGGGGTCCGACCAGCTGTTCCGCCCCGCCAACTCCAGCAGGACCCGCCCCGCAACCAATGTCGGCCCGAATCCCTTGCCTACGTCCAACAGAAAAACGCCCAACCCCCACCGCCAGCCCAATACACGAGCCACGTTCGTCGCCCCAATGTTGCCGCTGCCTGCCGATCGGATGTCCAGCCCCCGGACCCGTCCAGCCAACCACCCGAAGGGCAGCGCCCCGACCAGATAGGCCCCCACTAAGGCCAGGACGACCTGTAAAGTCGGCGTCATATCGTCGCCCTCCGCCCGGCCAACTCTTGGTACAACGCCACCACCTGGCGGGCATGACCATGCATACTGGCCGTCTCAATGACCCGACGGGCTTGGCCACCCAGACGACGGCGCAATTCCGCGTCGCAAATCTGCTGCACGCGATCAGCCAGACCAGCCACGTCCCCAGGCTCGGGCAGCACAAGACCATTGACCCCGTCGGTGATCTGCTCCGACGAGCCGTCGTAGCCGGTGGTGATGCACGGCAACCCCGAGACCATACCTTCCAACACCACCCGGCTGCACGGATCATAGTAGGTCGGATGCACCAGAACGTCGGCTGCGTGATAAAACGCTTGCACCCTTTTGGTGGAGCCCACGAACTGGACCCGATCACCTACGCCGAGCGACGCAGCCTGTCTCTGCCAGCGCACCGGATGATCCTTACCCACCACCAACGATTGAATCTCGGGCCCGGGCGATTCCCGAAGTCGGGCCAGCGCCTCAAGCCATCGGCCAACACCTTTGAGCTTGAAATTGTGGGCCACCAGCAGCACGAGCAACGCATCATCCGACACGCCGTAGGCCCGGCGAATGTCCTTTCGATGGGCGCTGCGCGTCGCGTCATCTGCGGAATCGTCGTCCACGCCGTTGAATATCTTGCGAATCCGCGACAGGGGCACGTCGTAATGCTCGGTCAACTGCCTGACCACGTAATCGGAAAGGGCGATGATCGTGGTGTCCGACGCCGGCCCCAGCAGTTGCCGTTCCAGGTCCAGCATCAATCGCTGACGACGGTTGAATCGATTGGCCAGGCGCTTGATGGACCGACCCGTCGGACCGGAACGCAACGCCAGGTTGCGGGCCACGGTCTCGACCACCGTGCCGCCGCGCGGTTGATACACGTCCGCCCCCACGCATGGGCTGACGGCGTGCATCAGGTCCACCTGGGCCCGGGCCAGCAATTGCCGGGCTGCCCGGGCGAACGCGGCACTGCGACCCGCTCGAGTGGCTCCGTTGGCCTTGAGCGTGTGGACGTGCATCGACGGCGTCGAAGGCAACCGTGAACGCGTCACCACTTCAAGCTTGACGCCCAACTTGATCAGGTGCTGCACGAATTGCTTCGTGGACGTCTCGGCCCCGCCGCGCCACGGCTCGATGCGCTCCATCACCAGCCCGACGATCATACCGCCGCCTCCTCGGCCTGGCGCCGGCGGGCATCGTGGCGGGCAATCCGGGCGGTCTTGACGGCGATTCGCCTGGCCAGGCGGCGCCCGGCAGGGTCCAGCTTTCCTATCGCCAAATATCGCTTCAGGAACCGCAGCCGATCCGACGGTGTTGCCACCGAGGCTGGGGTGGAATAATTCAACGCAGCCAAATCCTTGACCCGCCAGCGCCGACCCCGGAATCGCGGGCGAAACATCCTGGCTAAATCAATCAATCGAAAACTCGGTTCTGCATCCTGCCACTCCACGAAAACATGACACAAATACAAGTCGCGATGCACCCATCCCGCCCCGTGAAACCGTCCCACAAAATCGGCCAATGCCGCAATCATCTGTTTGGCTACCCGCTGGGAGTGCCGGACCGCGTAGGACTCCAGCGATGCGCCGCCCAGCTCTGCCAACAAGACGGCACTGACCCGCTCCCAGGGGCCGACCATTCGCTGGGCCATGGCCAACCCGTTCAGTGTCCCGATGCCGGCACGCTCCAACTGTTGAATTCGTCCCCACTCCATCGCCGCCGTCGATCGACCAAGACCGCCCGATGCCAGCCGCCGCAGTTGCACGCCCGCCGGCGGTTGGGCGTATCGTTTCAGGTAACAGCGCCCCAGGCCTGGCAGTTCGACACGCAGGCGCTGCCGCCAACTCGGCAGGCTGGGTTTGTCCAGCCGTTCGCCTTCCAGGCGGTCGAGCAGGTCTTCGGCGCTCCGTACCCCAGCCGCTGCCAAGCGCTCGCCCCAGGCGTTGGCCACCCACAGGGCACGCCCATCCGCCACAGACCCGGTCAACTCCGCGCTTTTGACCCCTGCGTTCACGCTGCCTCGTCCTGCCGCAGGTCCAACAGTTGTCCCACGGCCGCCGCCACCGCCGCCACCGAAACGCCGGTCATGCAGCGATGATCCAACGGGCACGTCTTCAACTGGCAAGGCCCGCAATCCACCGGCACCGACACCTTTCGCTCCAACGGATACTCCGTCTCGGTCCACCCCGCGTGCGTCGGCCCGAAAACCGTCACGGCTGGCTTGCCGAACGCCTTGGCGATGTGCCGGGCTCCCGCGTCATTGCCCACCCACACGTCACACCGCTTGACCAGCGATTTGAATTGCCCCAGCGTCGTGACCGGCTGATCCAGGACGTACGTGTTGGACTTCATTTGCTCGCCGATCCGGCCGGCGATGGCCTCTTCACCCGGGGCACAGCTAATCACCACCGCGGCTGAGTGTTGCTGCACCAGCGTGTCACCCAACTCGGCGAACCGTTCGACGGGCCATAGCTTGGCAGCCCCGAACGACGCCCCCGGACTCATCACGATCAAGGGGTGCCGTTTCGCCAGGCCCAACCCCGCCAAGCGCTCCTCTATCTGTTTTTCGGACGCCGGGTCAACCGCCAGTTCCAACCGATCCCCCGGCCAATCACACCCGACGTGCTGGGCTAACCGTCCGTAGTAATCCACCATGCGGGTGATCTTGATGCGCCCAGCCTCCCGCTGAACCGTCAGACGGTCCGTCAGCAGGATTTCCCGCCCTTCGCGTGCATAGCCGACGCGCCGGCTTACACCGGCCAACCGCACCAACAGGGCTGAACGAAACGAATTGGTCAGCAACAGGGCCCACTCGAATCGCCGCCGCCGAAGTTGGCCCGCCAAACCGAACAGGCCCACTCCCGACGCGCTCCCGCCCTTGGGTTCCCAGGTCAGCAGTTCATCGCACCAAGTCGTTCCCGCCAACAACTCCTCCATCATGGGTCGGCCCAACAGTGTGATGGAGGAGTCCGCGAACCGCTGGCGCAGGGCCCGCAACACCGGCGTGGCCATCACCACATCGCCCACCCAACTCGGCAACACTACCAGGATGCGCTCGGGTGGGCCCATTCCCTGTTCGTCGGATGCGATCACCGCACAATTCTAGCCCGCCGCCATCACAGCCACAACGCCGCCAGCTCACCCACGTTGACATGACCCCGGCCCGAAAGTACGATTCTTGGCTCGTCTCGCCCGCGATTCGGGCGTTTTCGACGACTCTAAGACCACCCGCTTTGGGCTACGTTTAGAAAGGCCAGACTGCCGATGACCGTCCAATTCGAGAACCTCACGCCTCCCACTGCCGGCCAAAAAATCACCATGTCTGATCGAGGGCTTAGCGTGCCCGACAACCCCGTCTGTCCCTTCATCGAAGGCGACGGCACCGGCCCCGACATCTGGCGGGCCACCGTTCGCGTGCTCGACGCGGCCGTGGCCAAAGCCTACGGCCAACAACGCAAGATCGAATGGTTCGAAGTGTTCGCCGGCCAAAAATCCTACGACAAATACGGCACCTGGCTGCCCAACGACACCATCGCCGCTTTCGGTGAGTACCTGGTGGGCATCAAGGGGCCGCTGACCACGCCCATCGGCGGCGGCATCCGCTCGCTGAACGTCGCCCTTCGCCAGACGCTTGATCTGTACGTCTGCCTCCGCCCGGTGCAATATTTCGCCGGCGTGCCCTCGCCCGTCAAACGCCCCGAGCTGGTGGACATGGTCATCTTTCGTGAAAACTCCGAGGAC
>JBHHVM010000090.1:0-10042 GCA_046754265.1 Phycisphaerae bacterium | reverse complement strand
GCAACTATGTGGACTACGACCCGGATTACAGGCTCTTTTACGCTCCTGATGGTTTTCCCGGTCCGTTGGCTTTCACCGGTCAGCAGGACAAGCTTTTCCGCGGCAACACGGATTCCACCTTCACCGACGTCACGGCCAAGGCCGGCATCGCCATCAAGCCCGTAGGGCGAGCGATGGGGGTGGCAGCGGTCGATTACGACGAAGACGGGTTTGCGGACATCTTCGTCTCCAACGACGCCATGGAGAATTTTCTGTTTCACAACGAAGGGGACGGCACCTTCGAGAACCAAGCGTGGCTGGCCGGTGTCGCCTTTGGCCAAAGTGGAGAGGCCACCGCCGCCATGGGTGTGGAGGTGGCTGACTACGACGGCGATGGGCTCTTCGACGTGTTTGTCCCGGACATGACCTACACGTGCCTATACCGAAACATGGGCCAGGGGCTGTTCGAGGAGCAGGCGGCCCGGTCGGGCATCGCGCCGGTGATGGGCCAATACGTCGGATGGGGAGGCGTGTTTGCCGATTTTGATCTGGACGGTCAACTCGATCTTTACATCAGCAACGGCGATGTCCATCACCTCGAACCTCACGAGGATGTGCTGTTTGTGGGAAACGGGGGGCGCCGATTCACAGACGCGTCGGCGTCGGCCGGGGAGTGGATGACCAAGCAACACGTTGGCCGAGGTGTCGCCGGTGCCGACTTCGACAACGATGGGGACGTCGACTTGTTGGTGACGCACCTGAACGATCGTCCGGTGCTGCTGCGTAATGACACACCGCGTCATGGGCGCCACTGGCTTGCGATCAAGCTCATCGGGCGAACTCCCAATTGCGATGCGATCGGTGCCGTGGTCAAGATGCGCGTGGGAGGCACGACGATATGGCGAGGTCGACGGTCGGGGGGCGGTTATCTCTCACAGCACGACTGGCGACTTCACTTTGGGCTGGGCGAGCACGACAGGGTCGAGAGTTTGAGTGTGACCTGGCCGGACGGTTCGCTTTTGACCCTGAAGAACGTCAGGGCGGATCAAGCACTGACCGTGCGACAGGCCGTGAGTACGGCAGGAATAGGCAAATGATGACTGGCCAGCGCATCCATGGCAGTCGGATATCGAGCCTGGCGGCCCTGTTGGTCGGGGCGGTCTCGGCGACGGGGAATGGGGTACAGCCCGAGTCGGCCAAGGCCTCCGGGCGATGTGGGCCGGCGTTTGTTCATGTGGAACCCGACACGGGTCATCTGCTGGTGCTCTGCGAAAAAAATGACACCATCATGCGAATCGACTCACAGACGGGTACTGCTCTAACTGTGACGCCCCTGTCAGCGTCTCCGTTTGCCTTGTGCCCACATCCTGACGGCCGGCGGCTTTATGTCACTTGTCGGCGTGGGCAGGAAATCGTGGAGTTGGATAACTCATCGTTCCAAATCCTGCGCCGCTTTGAGCTTCGCGGCGACCCGACCGGCGTGGCGGTCTCGGGCGATGGGGCCCGACTCTACGTTGGAGTTCATTCTCTCGACCAGATCGCGGTGTTTGACCTGGAGTCGGGCAGACCGTTGAAAAGACTGGCTGCGGGCAATGGTCCCGAGATGGTTCGTCTATCGCCGGCCCAGGGCCGGGTCTATGTCACCAACCTGTTGTCGAATCCCGTTGGGCCCAATGAGCCCTGCCGAAATGAAGTGACCATCATCGATGACACCTCGAGCCGAGTGACCGAACGGGTCATTCTGGAAAACGCAAACATCGGGCGAGGAATAGCAGCTACGGCCG
This sequence comes from Phycisphaerae bacterium, assembly GCA_046754265.1. Classification (GTDB taxonomy): domain Bacteria; phylum Planctomycetota; class Phycisphaerae; order UBA1845; family UBA1845; genus OFTM209. The sequence goes on along the minus strand of JBHHVM010000090.1, from coordinate 8,279 downwards.
ATGGATCGCTGGCCATTGCCGCGATCAGCAGGCCCAAGAACCTCGTTCCGATGGTGCAGGTGGCCCGCGGCGGCGTGGTCACCAATGGGTTTGTGGTTCTGACGGCGGGCAGCGATACGCCGCCCGTCCAACTGCTGGTCGATCTGCCCAACCAGAGCTATGCCGATCCCTATGGGCTGGTCATCACCCACGACGACCGCACGTTCTATCTGACCTGCGCCGGGGCGGACACGGTCATCGCCGTCGATCTGGCCAGTGTTCGAGCGGTGGTCAAAGAGGCAGCTGGCGGGTTGATTGCCGAGCCGGCCGACCATCTGGGCCTTTCGCGGCGGTACGTGACGGCGCGGATTCGTGTGGGGGCGAACCCGACGTCGTTGGCGCTTTCGGAGGACGGGCGGTGGCTCTACGTGGCCAACCGGCTCGACGACACGATTTCCGTGATCGATACGGCTCGCGACGCGGTGGTGCGCACGCTGGTGATCGGTGACGCGGTGCCGGAGGATCGGCGCTCGCGCGGCGAGCGGCTGTTTTTCAGTGCCGCCCGAACGTTTCAGGGTCAGTTTTCGTGCTCGAGTTGCCACCCCGACTGCGGGTTTGACGGTTTGCAGTACGACCTGGAGCCCGACGGAATTGGCCAGAACATTCTGGACAACCGCAACCTGCGCGGTGTGGCGGGGACGGGGCCGTTCAAGTGGGTGGGCTCCAATCCGGGCATCGCGACACAGTGCGGCACTCGAACGGCGCAATGGATCGTGCGCACCGGCTGGCTGAGTTGGGACGACGTGGTGACGCTGGCGGCTTTTGTCCGCTCGATCGAGCCGGTCAGCAATCCGTATCGCTCGCCCGACGGCAGCCTGACCGCCGCGCAGCGGCGCGGCCAGGCCCTGTTCGAGCGGACGACCACCAATCGGGGCGATCCCATCCCGGAACGGAGCCGCTGCGACTATTGCCATTCGGGGCCGAAGTTCACCGACGGCCGACGTAGTGATGTGGGGACCAAGGCGGCCCACGACACCGCTGCCGAATTCGACTCGGCCCATTTGCCCAACATTTTCGAATCGGCACCCTATCTGCACGACGGGCGGGCGGCCACGCTGGAAGAAATCTGGACCCGATACAACGCCGACGACACGCATGGGGTTTCCAGTGATTGGACCAAGCAGCAGCTCAACGATCTGGTGGAGTATTTGAAGATATTGTGATGCGCAGAAGCGATGGCATGAGCGCGAATCTCCGACGATGGCTGGGTGTGCTGGTCGTGCCCGCCTGTGCAGCCGTTGCCCATGCTGGGCCACCCCCCTACGACCAGTGGCAGACGTTTGGCCGGTCGGAAGGATTGCCCAGCGACAAGGTGTTTTGCGTCCTGGCCACCGATTCGGATGTTTGGGCCGGCACCGATGACGGTTTGGCACGGTATGCTGCAGGTGCGTGGACAACCTACACGCCGGCGGACGGGCTGGCCCACCGGGCGGTCATGGCCTTGGCACAAGACGCCCAAAGTGGCGACGTATGGATCGCGACGCTGGGCGGGTTGAGTCGTTATTCGGCGGGCCGATTCGACACCTTCAATCAGCTCAACAGCGGACTGGTCAACGACGTCGTGTACGGTGTCACCGTACGGCACGGTGAGGTATGGGCGGCGACGGCTGCGGGCACCAGCCGCTATGAGATCGCCCCGGACCGCTGGCGAATCTATGACCAAACCAACACGCCCATGCACGAAATCTGGTGCTACTCGGCTGCCGCCTGCGGCGACAAAATCTATCTGGGGGTCTGGGGCGGGGGGCTCCTCGAATACGACTGCGCCCGCGACCGCTGGAAGGACTACCGGGACCCAGATGGAGAAATGGAGATCGACCTGTTTCGCAATGACGGGTTGGTCCATGACGTGGTCGCCAGCGTCGCCTGCCAGGAAGATCAACGCGTCTGGATCGGCACCTATTTCGGCTTGAGCAGCTACGATGGGCGTCGATGGCTCAACTTTTCAGAGGACGACAGCGCCCTGGCGAGCAACTTTATCAACTTCGTTACCATGCACGGCGACGATGTCTGGATCGCCACCGACAACGGCCTCAACGCCACCGACGGCAGGAACTGGTGGTCCTATCGGCGCCGCCCCGGAAGCGACAAAGGTGACATCACCTGGAGTCCCGCCGGCGGACCGGAAGTCAGGTTCGTGAGCGAAACCATTTTTCCTCACAACTACATCCTGGGCATCAGCTTTCAGGGCGACGACATCTGGGTGGCCACCGACAAAGGCCTGGCCCGTGGAACCCATTCCAACGCAGCGGCCGCGGTGGCCGGAGCGTTGAAGGTGTCGAAGGCACTCGACAATACCGAAAGGGCGGTGAAGTAAGGTTCCGCCAAGTGTTGACTGACTACTTAAGGCATGGAGTAAACGAGTCATGATCGTAGCCACGAAGACGCGTATCGAGAAGTCCCCTATCGAAAACAAGAGCGTGCTGTGTGAGGCGTATGACTATCCCCAAAAGGTCGCCTTTTCCCGCGGCATGAGAGTGGAGTTGGACGGATGCGTGATGCTCTTCATTTCCGGAACGGCCAGCGTGGACGACCGGGGTGAATCAATCCATCCGGGCGACGTCAAGGCCCAGACTCGCCGGGCGTTCGAGAACATTGCTGCTCTGCTCGAAGCCGAAGGCGCCGATTGGCACGACATCGTGCGGACGACCTGTTATCTGGCCGACTTCCGGAACTACGATGCGTTCAATGAGGTGCGCAACACCTTCTACGAGGAGCAGCAGCTTGCCCCGCTGCCGGCCAGCACTTGCATCGAGGCCCGTATTTGCCGCCCGGAACTGCTCGTCGAGATCGAGGCCGTCGCTGTGGTCCCCAAAGATCGTTCCAGGTGACCCCATGAGGCACTTGCCAAAAATGGATAGCGCGGTATCTCCGCTGATTGGGCTGTTCTTGCTGATCTTGGCCCCGCTGGCCTTGCCGGCCGGGCTGAGGGCGGCGGAACCGCCGCGGGCAGAGGCAGTTCCCCGGTACGGGCGGACTCCCGACGCGGTCATTCCCTTTCGGAGTTTTCATGAGCCCTACACCCGGTTCTTTCAGCGGGTCATGGAGTTTCGAGGAGCCCGGCCCGCCGAAACGCCCGTGGATACGTCCGAGAAGGTGCGCATAGGGTTCTTTGGCCCGCTGGAGGATGCGCCCGATGCCGATCTCGGACAGCAGATGCTGGAGGGCGTGAGGTTGGCAGTCGAGCAATCCAACGCCGCAGGTGGATACCATGGCACGTCATTCGAACTGGTGATACGACCGGACACGGGTCTGTGGGGTAGCAGCTCAAACGAAATGGTGGCCATGCGCTACGAGGATGACGTACTGGGAGTGATTGGCTCGGTCGATGGAGCCAACACGCACATTGCCCTGCGCGCAGCCCTGAAAATCAAGATGCCCATGGTCAACACAGCCACCACCGATCCGACGTTGACCGAGACGAACGTCCCTTGGCTGATCCGTTGTATGGCCGATGACCGTCAACAGGGTTACGCACTGGCCTATCATATCTTCAAAGAGTGTGGCCTCACGAACGTGGCGGCGCTTCGGGTGAACGATCGCTTCGGCCGGACGGGGATTGCTGAATTTCGCGACGCCGCTCGCCGACTCCGACACCCGCTTCGTGTCGAACTGCGCTGGGAGCCGGGCGATCGAGACTTTACAACCCAGTTGGAGCGCATCGCCGCGGCAGACTGCGAAGCGATCGTCCTATGGGGCAACGCTTCGGATGCGGCTGCGGTCGTACGTGAGATTCGCAGACGCAAGATGCCGGTCCGGGTGTTCGGGTGCGACCGCCTGGCCAGTCGCGCTTTCCTCGAGCAAGCGGGCGAAGCGGCCGACGGTGTCGTGGCGGTTGGCACGAACGACCCCACTCCCGACGACGCCCGCACCCGGGCATTTGCCAAGGCGTATAGGGCCCGGTTCGGTCATGATGCGGACGCGTTTGCCGCCCACGCGTACGACGGGGCGAACATCCTCATCGGCGCCATCCGGCAGGCGGGCCCCAACCGCATCGCCATTCGAGACGCTCTTTTTGATCTGCGGCACTACGACGGCGTTACCGGGCCGATCGAATTTGACACGACGCTGAACGACGTGGGGCCCGTCTACATCGTCACCGTTCATGGGGATGATGTTCTCTATCGGCAAGCAACGTTTACCTCGACGGCCCGGGCACCAGGGCAACCGAGTTTTGATCGCGCTTTGGTGCAGTCGCCGCCCCGGGCGCGAAGCGCCGCCCGAGACGCCGAATTGCCGAGGGGCCCATTCCGTGTGGGTTGCTATGTCCCACACGATCGTGCCGGTCTAGATGCCGTGCGGGGCATACGACTGGCCCTTGGTGATGACAGGACGAGACACAAGGACCAACCGGCGATCGAGTTGGTGGTCCGGGACATTCAAGGAAACTGGGGAGATGACACCGCTGCTTTGGCTCAATTGGCGATGGATAGGCAGATGCTGGCCATCATCGGCTCGACGGAACGGCGGGGCACCCATCTGGCCGAGATGCTGGCCGCGAAATTCCATTTTCCGGTGGTGACGCTGTGCGACAGCGACGTGACGATCACCAAGATTCCACTGCCCTGGATCTTCTGCATCGCCCCGGCTGGTTTGCCGACTGCGGCGAGCTTTGGCCGACGGTTCCAGGAGCGTTATGGGTTGGAGGCGGGCCCGTTCGCGGTTTTGGGCTACGACGCGGGTAGCCTGCTGGCCGATCAGATCAGGGCCGGCGCTCACGGTCGGTTGGCCCTGCGCAACAAGCTGGCAGCAAGCGGCTGGCGCCAGGGTGTGAGCGGTACCTTTCGATTCGACGCGTTGGGGAATCGGATGGACCGCGTTCAGGAGGGGGCAACCGGTGGCGCGGGTCCGTCGGCGAGGATAAGCCTTGGGCGACGCAAAGAGTTGGGGGGCAAGAGATGAATGTGGTCATGAAACCCGGCTGCGGCCAAGATGACGTCAATCACGTCGTGGAGTTGCTGGATGTGATGGGGCTTTGCGGTTGGGTGGTGGCCGGGCCCGACCGAACCGCCGTTGAGGTGCTAGGTGCCAACGGCCAGGTGGACCGCCAAGCACTGGCCGACGCGCCGATGGTTGAATGCGTCGTCCAGCAATGCGGCCCCATCCTTGCCGCCGGCCGGAATGCCGGCGACCAACGGCACGTCGTCCCATTGGGCGCAAGCGCCTCCGTCGGCGGGCCAAGCCTGGCCATCATCGCCGGACCCTGCAGCGTGGAGAGTTTTGAGCAATTGCTGGACATCGCCTTGGCCGTCAAGCAGGCCGGTGCCGTGGGAATTCGTGGTGGGGCCTTCAAGCCGCGCACTTCACCCTATTGTTTCCAGGGCCACGGCGAACGGGGGCTCGAGTGGCTGGCCCGGGTCCGCGAGGAAACGGGGTTGGCCGTCGTCACCGAAGTGATGCGCTGCGAGCACGTGAAGCTGGTCGCCAGGTACGCGGACGTGCTTCAGGTTGGATCGCGCAACATGCACAACACCCATCTGCTCAGCGAGGTGGGCAAGCAGGATAAGCCCATCCTGCTCAAGCGCGGGTGGAGTGCGACCTTGGAAGAGTTCCTCTGGGCCGCCGAGTACATCATGCTGCAGGGCAACCGCGACGTGATTCTGTGCGAACGGGGCATCCGCACCCACGAGACCTATGTCCGCAACACGTTGGCCTTGGCCATCGTTCCGGAAATCAAGCACATCTCCAATTTACCGATCATCGTGGACCCCTCGCACGGCACGGGAAGAAGTCACCTGGTCACCCCCATGAGCTACGCAGCCACCGCTTGTGGGGCCGACGGTTTGATCGTCGAAGTGCATCAGAACCCCAAACGAGCCTGGACCGATGGTGCCCAATCGCTGACCCCGGCGGAGTTTCACTCCTTGATGAAGGAGCTCAAGCCCTTTACCCACGCCGCCAACCGTGAATTGTAAGCCTGCGTCGTGGCGTCCCCAAACGCCGCGGCCGCCGCGTCTGCGTCAACCACGATCCAAACCCGAACGCCGTGGCCTTGATGAACGCAGCCCGGCGTCAAGAAAAACCGATGGCCCCTTTACGACCTACGGCGGTCAACGAACCTCGCTATGAAGCGATCCTGCCGGGTCGAGAACGTGAATTGATCGACGGGTTATCCGCGTTCGGTGTGCCCGGATGACGGGCGGATAGGCGGGTCACGCCTGGCGTAACGCCGATATGATGGTCGATATGTTGGGGTCAGCAGGGTCGCAAAACTGCGTAACGCCTCCCCCTGCACAGCATTGCGCGAGCCCGGAGTCGAACCGGGACACCTTTCGGTACAGGAACCTAAATCCTGCGCGTCTGCCAATTCCGCCACTCGCGCGAGGTGCGATTCACCATCCTATGCCGTTCGCAAGTCATTGCAATACCTGATCTTAGGCAACCGCCCGAGGGAACGGGGTCGGTGTGCCGCCAACCCCCCACAGGTATGACGTCTCTTGACCGGATCATCTCCAGAATTCCTGCCATGCCTGACGCATCATGCACAACGGGCGCTCTTCGTTGAAGAGCGCCCGTTGGTGACGCATACGGAAAACCCTACGGTCATGGCCCGGTCTATCGGCCCATGGTTGGTGTTGCTCCTTCGATGCCGGGTTCGCGCGTCTTGGCTCGCCAGTTCACGCGCTTCAGCGCCTGGTGGCTGACCGCTTTGCGTAGACCACGCACCGGCTGATAGACGTCCATCTTGGCTCGGCTTGGCCCGGCTGGCTTGGTCTTGGCTCGGAATCCAGCCCCGTTGGTTCCAAACCCGTCGCTGCCAAAGCCGTTGGTTCCAAACCCGTCGCTGCCAAAGCCGTTGGTGCCAAAACCGTCACTTCCGAAGCCGTCGCTGCCAAAGCCGTCGCTGCCGAAGCCGTCGCTGCCAAACCCATTGCTTCCGAAGCCGTCACTTCCGAAGCCGTCGCTGCCGAATCCATCGCTGCCGAAACCGTTACTGCCGAACCCGTTGGTGTCGATGTCGATCACGATGCCGCAATCAAGTTCACCGGCCGAGCAGTTGCCCAGCGTTGCGCTCCAAGTACCCAGGAAGCCGGCCGAGCTTTCCAACTCGCCCTCAGCCTCATCACCGACGATGGTGCCGATGAAGCTGAAGAAGTAATCGAACGACAGCATGACGACGTTACCGTCAGCATCCACGCCTCCAAACAGGAACACTTCGATCGGAAAACCGTATTGGGTCACCGAGAGCGATCCGCATACCGATCCGTCGTCAAAGACCTCGAACTCCAGCGTGGCCCCTTCGCTGTCCAGACCGCCGTAGCAACCGGCTTGCACCACGCCCCCGCCACCCTCGAAATTGGGTGTCAGCGGGTCGGTGCCGTTAATCAACTCCTCTCCGTCGCCGATGCCATCACCATCGGTGTCCGGGTTTAGCGGATTCAGACCGAAGACGATCTCAAAGTCGGTCAGTCCATCATCGTCCGTATCCGCATCTTGGGGGTCGGTCCCCAATAGGAACAACTCCAGGTCGTCCTCCAACCCGTCGCCGTCGCAATCGATCTCGGACAGACAGCTCACCACGGTGCCCTCGTCCTCGATGACCGGCACGTCGTCGGCGTTCGGCGTTTCGGGTCGGGTCGGCTGAGTCGGCGTCGTGGTCCGGTCCGGCGATCCGTACAGGCTCTGAATGCCGGCAATGTCGTCGTCTCCCAGGGTCACCTTGACCTTGGAGGGATCGTAGCTGGGGAACATCACCGCGGTGGGGTCATCACTATGCTCCAACCCCAGGCCATGCCCGATTTCGTGGATGGCCGTCTCGAGCAACCTGATCTCGGCGCCGGCCGTCAGGGCGTCGGTCCAGGTTTCGCCATCATCGAAATGGCAATCCCCCGCCGCCGCACCCCCGGCAGGTGTCGGAAAATAGCAATGGGCCAGTGTGCCGCTGGGACCATCAAAGTTGCCGGCTGGGCTGGTGTCGCCGGGACATGGAATCTCGGCGGCCTCGTACAGGCTGCAGTGGGCCCCTAGACCAAATCCGATGACCATGTCCGCATCCCCGGCGTCGCTGACTTGCTGGAAGCTGACCGGAATGACGGCTGACCACACCGCAAACGCATCGGCCAAGACCTGCCCGACGGCCTCATCGCTCAGGTCATCGGTGCCGTCGGCCAGATAATAAGACACGGTCTCCTTCTGCCAGCGGGCATTGACCGCAAAATTGCCCAGCTTTGGTGTCTCCTGGCTGCTGGGCAGGCTGTCGAAGTTGGTGGTCTGGCCCCCCCCGGACCCGCCCGGCTCCG
>JBHHVM010000089.1:0-10064 GCA_046754265.1 Phycisphaerae bacterium | reverse complement strand
TCGCCTTGGTCTCGCCGCTAAACGGGGTTGGTGGTTGGTGGGAATCATGCTGGGGAAGGTAACTCGGAACGCGGGGTGGGCAGGTTGGGGCGGAGGGGCGTGGCAGCGGGAGGGTGATGGGAACGGCGGATCAGGCGCGGCCGGGAACCGTTGTATCGTTGAGGTTGTTCGACGAGGTGGTTGTGGTTGTTCGACAGGGTGGTTTTGCCTGAAGTATGGTCGATATCTCTGGGTCTCGATGGATCCGGATTCGAAATTCGAAAACACCCTCAGACATCGGCGGGTGTCGCTGGTTATTCCTGGTTATCGAGGCAGGTGAACCACCTGCCCTACGCCACTGGGGCGGAAAAAACTTCGCGGGCTGCGGAGAAATCGAGCATTGGTCGCCGAACCGGCAGGTCAACGTTCCGCATTCGCGGAACAACGACCTGCCCTACACTTCTTGTTTGGCCGGGTCGGGCGGGACTGGGGCTATAATTTTTTGATTCCGCCATCGGTGGGTTTCGGCTATATATTTCCTGCAACCAGCGGAGGTGCGGCTCATGCATTCATACGAAGTTTTGCGGGAGGCGGCTGATTCGATCGGGGTCAAGGCGTTGGCGGCGCAGCTTCGGCTGTCGCCGGCGTTGGTGTACAAGTGGTGTCAGGGGGCGGACCCGGACGACCCCGATGCCAGTGGGGCTCGCAACCCGCTGGACCGCTTGAGGGAGATCGTTTCGGCGACCCAAAGCACCAAAGTGGTCAATTGGCTGTGCCACGAGGCGGGCGGGTTTTACGTGGTCAACCCAACGCTGACCAGCGACAGCCTGGATGCCGCCCTGCTGGCCAACACCCAGAAACTGGTGGAAGAGTTCAGCCGTCTGTTGTCTACGGTGACGCGGTCGATCGAGGACGACGGTAAGATCGACCCGGGTGAGGCGGACCGTATCAGGTTGGCCTGGGAAAGCCTTAAAAGTACGGTGGAGACGTTTGCGGTGGCGTGCGAACGGGGATTGTTTCATTCGACGGAAGAACCTGACGGGTAGGATTGAGTTTGCCAAGTTGGATAGATATGCAGTCCGCGCGGGCTGAAGCCCGCGGCTCGCTATGAACTCGATGCTTGGGAAATGCGGGGTTTGGGCGTGTCTGTTGTTGGCTGGGTGTGCCACGGCGCGACCCTCGCCGGAATGGATCTCGACCGGCCGGCGGGTCATGGTGGCCAGCGACTCGGTGTGTGCCTCGCAGGCGGGATTGGAGGTGCTTCGGGCTGGGGGCAACGCGTTCGACGCGGCTGCGGCGGTGTCGTTTGCGTTGGCTGTGGTGCGCCCGCAAAGCACGGGTTTGGGAGGCGGCGGGTTTACCCTGGCCCGGCTGGCCCGTAGCGGGCAGATGGTGGTGTCGGATTCACGGGAGACGGCGCCGGGCACGGCTGATGGGGGGATGTTTGAGCGTGCGGTGCAGGGCGACCCGGACGGGCCGGACCCGAGTCGGTATGGGTACCTGGCGGTGGCGGTGCCCGGGCTGTTGGCTGGACGAGTGCGGATGTTGGAGCGGTACGGCAGCATGTCGCTGGCTGACGTGTTGGCCCCGGCGATTCGATTGGCCCGGGCGGGGTTTGCCGTCGATGAACATTACGTTGAGGCTTGTACGTCGGTGCTGAAAGTCTATGAGCGGTATCCGACGCTGAAGGAGTCCTGCGGATACGTGTATCGCACGCATCTGCGCGGCGGCGCGCTTCGGCGCCCGGGGGACAGGCTGGTTCAACCGGCATTGGCCAGGTTGTTGGAGGCCATCGCAGCCGGTGGAGTGGACGTGTTCTATCGGGGACCGGTGGCTGATGCCATCGATCAAAAGATGAGGGAATACGGGGGTGTGGTTCGCAAGGTGGACCTGGCTGGCTATCGCCTGGCCAAGAGTCGCCGGCCCATCGAGGTCTCCTACCGAGATTATACCGTTGTGGCCATGCCACCGCCATCGTCGGGCGGCATCGCTTTGGCTGAGTCGCTCAACATTTTGGAGACGTTCGATCTGGGCGGAATATACCGTCGGGATCCGGTGCAGGCCGGGCATCTGATCATCGAAGCGATGAAGCACGCCTTCGCGGACAGGGCGCGGCACCTGGGGGATGCGGATTACGTCAAGGTTCCGACCGGGCTGCTGACGTCCAAAGCTTATGCCCAGCAGTTGGCCTCGATCATCGATCGGCAGCATCCGCGGACGCTGGAAGCTTACGGCGTGCCTCAACTGCCCGAGGATGGGGGGACTTCCCATTTTTGCGTGGTGGATGGTTGGGGGAACTGCGTGGTCAGCACCGAGACGATCAACACGTCGTTCGGTTCGCTGGCGGGCGTGGAGGAATGGGGGTTGATTCTCAACAATGAAATGGATGACTTTACCGCCCGACCTGGGGAGGCCAACGCTTACGGGTTGATCCAAGCGGAGCGTAACCGCGTTGAAGCGGGCAAACGGCCTTTGTCCAGCATGACGCCCACGATGGTGCTGCGCGACGGCGAACCGTTCCTGTTGCTGGGGGCGTCGGGGGGGCCTCGGATCATCAGCTCGGTGCTCAATGTCTTGTTGGATGTGACGGACTTTGGCATGTCGCTGGAGGCGGCGATGCAGGCCAGTCGTGTTCACCATCAATGGCGGCCCGACCGGGTGTATTTTGACGCCCCACCGGCGGCGAAGCTGGCCGAGGGTTTGGCTGGCCGGGGGCATCGCATCAGTGCGGAACCGCGAACCGGTATCGTGCAGGCCATTATGTTCGGTCCGGATGGGCTGATCGGTGCGTCAGACCCTCGTAAGGGCGGTCAGCCGGCCGGTGACTAGACATAGATCGTTGTCGAATCTATACTTAGGTATTCTTGCAATTCCGAGGAACCGACGTTTTGGGCGGTAGCGACTCTATCATCTCCGAGCATCCTCCCGTGGTATCGGGGCATGCTCCGCGCATGCGGCTGACGGTGATGAGAGGCCACGGCAAAGGCGAAAGCGTGATGCTGCGGCGGGCGGTCTCGCTGATCGGGTCGGGGTCCGGGTGCAAGATTCGGCTCAAGCATCACGATGTCTCCCGCGTCCACCTGGCCCTGGTCAATACGGGCGAGGAGCTGTTCGTTCGAGACCTGCTGAGCAAGAACGGAACGTTTCTCAACGAGTTACGGGCCGAGCACGAAGCCCTGGAAGATGACGACGTGCTCAAGGTCAAGCCGTGGCAGTTCCGCATCGAGGTGCTGGGGCCGACGGGAACGGAGTTGGGCGATTACACCGGCTTGGGGCTGGACCCGTCGCCGGCGGTGGTCGCATTGGAAGACACGCGCACCGGGGAGATCGTCAAACTACCGCGGCGGGTCAATTTGATCGGGCGAAGACCCGGCTGCGACCTGGTGGTCGAGGATCGTTCGCTGTCTCGAGCCCATGCATTGGTGTTTACTTACCTTTCACGCGTGGTGGTCTATGACTTGGCCAGCCACAACGGCGTCAAGCTGAACGGCGAGCCCGTCAAGTTTGCCACCCTGCACGATGGGGACACGTTGACCCTGGGCACCGTGGACCTCAAACCCAAAATCGTCCAGCCGCTTGCCAAGGTCCAACCCGATGACAACGGTGATGGGGTCCAAGCCCCCCAACCCGAGGGCAGCATCAGCGACCGCATCGACCTGGGCTCGGCCGAGCTGGAGCGACACTAAGGGTAGGTCCTAAAACTCATGTGGCACCGGTTTTCAACCGGCGGGGGCAAAGGTCACAAAACCTGGGCTATACATTTGGGGTTGACCGGTCTGCCGGTGGTTTCTATCCTACCGCTCACTTTGACCGAACACTCGCACAGCCCAATCAATCTGGTGACCGGCGCGACGGGGCTGCTGGGCAGTCACATGGTCGAGCAGTTGGTCCGTCGAGGTCGGCCGGTGCGGGCGTTGGTCCGCCCGGGGTCTAACACGTCCTTTCTGCGCGGGTGTGGCGTGGAGTTGGCGGAGGGCGACATTACCGATCGGGCGTCTTTGGATGGGGCGTGCCGGGGCGTTGGCCGGGTGTATCACTCGGCGGCCAAAGTCGGCGACTGGGGCCCCTGGTCGGATTTTCAGCGCGTCAGCATCGACGGGACGCGAAACGTCATCGAGGCGGCGGCGCAGGCTGGCGTCGCCCGGCTGCTGCACATCAGTTCGATCAGCGCCTACGGTCATCCGGACGGGCAAGGGTTGGTGTTGGATGAATCGGCCCCGTTGGGGGTAGACCTGCATCGCTGGTCGTATTACTCGCGGGCCAAGGTGGAGGCTGAGAAGCTGATCTGGGCGGCCCATGCGGAGGGGCGCTTGGCCTGTACCGTGATCCGGCCAAGCTGGCTGTACGGGCCTCGCGATCGGGCGACGTTGGGGCGGCTGATCGATTCGATTCGTCAGGGCAAGGCCAAGCTGATCGGGCCCGGGGATAACCATCTCAACGTGGTCCACGCCGCCAACGTGGCGGAAGGCTCGATTCTTGCGGCGGAGTCGGAGCGGGCGGCCGGTGAGGCGTACAACATTTGCAGTGACGGCGACCTGAGCCAGCGGGACTATTTCAACCGGGTGGCCAAGGCCATCGGGGCGCCCCCGGTGACCCGGCACGTGCCCTACCGCGTGGCCCGGACGGCGGCGTTTTTTCTGGAATGCGCCGGTCACCTGTTGCGAACCAAGAAGCCACCCCTGGTAACGCGCTATTCGGTATGGTTGCTGGGGCGACGCTGCTTTTTCACGTGCGACAAAGCCCGCCGGCAGTTGGGCTGGACGCCGACCATCGGCTACGAAGAAGGCGTCCCGGCTGCGGTGGAGGATTTTCTGCAACACGCCGAGCAGCCCCGTCCATCCGCTTCGGCGGCGGTGGTCTAGCCGCGCCCCAGCCGTTTTGCCGGGTCGATGAGCCGACCCACGCTTTGGGTCAGGAGGTCTTGATGCTCAATGCCCTGCGCCTGGACGCCGACCGGGCCATGCTGCTGGTCATCGACGTGCAAGAAAAGCTGGTCCCCCTGATCGATGCTCACGACGAGGTGGTCGCGTCCATCGGCCAACTGCTGCGCGGAGTGCGGGTTTTTGAGTTGCCGGTGTTGGCCACGGAGCAATACCCCAAGGGTATCGGTTCGACCATTGAGCCGGTGGCCAAGCTGTTGGGCGAAGTGGGCGCTGCGGTGCTGAGCAAGGCCACGTTTAGCTGCTGCGGGGATGAGCCCTTCCGCGAGGCGCTGCGGCGGATGGACAGGCCTGAGGTTATCCTCTGCGGCATCGAGGCCCACGTTTGTGTGCAGCAGACCGCGCTGGACCTGCTATCCATGGATTATCAAGTCTTCGTGTGTGCCGATGCGGTCGGGTCGCGGCGGGGTTTGGACCTGGACCTGGGGCTGGCCCGCGTGCAGCAGGCGGGGGCTGCGGTGACCACGGTCGAAGCCGTGCTGTTTGAGCTGTGCGAGCGATGTGATTCGCCGCGCTTCAAGCAGCTCCTGGAGATCATCAAGTCGGGCTGAGGGCCTCATCGGGGTGAACATGTTGCGTGAAGTGCTGGAGGTCGTCGTTCACCCGTTTCGGGGCACGGTGCGGGCGGCGCGACATTGGCCTGCGCGGACGTGCCATCTGCGGTCACTGCTGGCGTTGGTGACGCTTGGTGTCATCAGCACCGGTGGCTGCCTGTTGTTCTTCAAATTGGCTGCGGTGGACATCATGCTGCAACTGGACGACGTGCAGGTCGCCTTCGTGACGCCGCTGTTGGCTGGGTGTGGTTTGGCTGGGGCCATGGTCTTGCTGGGCGGGACGGCGGTCAGGATCGTGGCCCATCGGGAATGGTCGCGCAGCATCGACGAGAACCAATACGTGCGCTTGATGGCTGCGGCGATGTGGGCCCTGGTGCCTTTCAACGTGGCTGTGGTGATCGTAGGCGGGGCGTTGGCGGCCTTGCTGAAAACGCCGGCGGTATTGCTGGGTGTGGTGCCGGTCGGGCTGGCGGTGAGCTTTGCCGTTTTGGCCCGCTCGACCATCAAGAACCTGTATCGGGCCGAGTTGGGCGAACGGCTTTGCGACCGCTGCGGGTATTCACTATTGCACTTGATGACGGCCCGTTGCCCGGAGTGTGGGGAGACGTTTCCGGAGGCTTGGTTGGAGGATGGGGCGGGGTCGGATGTAGCTGCATTGGGGGGTTAGAAGTTGTTGGGCGAAGGGATCGAGGGATCGAGGGACCGAGGCAAAAAAAGCAACGGCCTTGACCACAGAGGGGACGGAGGCACGGCGCCGTCCCTGGCCGCAACCGATGCCGGCCAAACACGAAGGCGCGGTGGGTGGCACGGTCAAGCGCAGCTTGGCCGTGGAAGTTGACCCAGCCACGGCCTGGCTGTGCCAGACCGTGCCACCCGGCCGTGGATACCAGCCTGGAAGGATCTTCGCGGGCTGCGAAGAAATCGAGCACTGGTAGTACAGAGAATGGCAACGGCCATAACCTTGCTGGACATCGAACGGCGGCTGCGTGGCGCCGGTGGCCAGGAGCAACCGAACCATTCCCGGCGCGCCGGGAGCGCTCTGGGGTCTGATTTTTTTGGGATTTGGGGATTGTGAGGGTTCGGCGTGAGCGTTGACGATCCGGATTGGTCGGGCGAAGGTTACGACGACGAAGATGACGGGGCGCCGGAGATGCTGGCCTGCCCGGCTTGTGGGGCGATGGTTTACGAAGAGACGCAGCAGTGCCCACAGTGTGGGGATTGGATCGTGCCGCACGCTGCGGCCGCCCGGCGCAAGAGCCCGTTGTGGATCGTGGCGGCTGTATTGGCCCTGGCGGGTATGTTATTCTGGTTGGTTCGCTGAATCGGACCGGCAACTGAAAGCATCGAGGCGACTATGGCATTCCCAAAAGTCCGCATGCGTCGACTTCGCGGGCATCCGACGCTTCGGCGGATGGTTCGGGAGACGCGATTGGCGGTGGATGATTTGATCGCCCCGCTGTTTGTGCGCCCCGGTGAGGGGGTTAGCCGCCCCATCGCATCGATGCCGGGGGTGTTCCAGCTTTCGGTGGATCGGCTGGTCGAAACCTGCCGGGAGCTTGAAGCGGCCGGCATCCCCGCCATCATGCTGTTCGGCATTCCGGAGCATAAGGACGCGGTGGGGAGCGACACCTGGAACGATGAGGGGATCATTCAGCGGGCCGTGCGAGCCGTTCGGCAGGCCTGCCCGGAACTGGTGGTCATCACCGACTGCTGTTTTTGCGAGTATACCGAGCACGGTCACTGCGGGGTCATTCGGCGGATGGCCGACGAGTCGGCGGTGCTGGACAACGATGCCACTTTGGAGAACCTGGCCAAGCAGGCGGTCAGTCATGCCAAGCACGGGGCACAGGTGTTGGCCCCGTCGGGCATGATCGACGGAATGGTGGGGACGGTTCGAACCGCCTTGGACGGGGCTGGGTTCAGCGATATCGCCATCCTTTCGTACGCCGCCAAGTTCGCCAGCGGGTATTACGGCCCGTTCCGCGATGCGGCTGAGTCAGCCCCGTCCTTCGGCGACCGGGCCGGGTACCAGATGGACCCCGCCAACGCTGAGGAAGCCCTGCGTGAAGTGGGTTTGGACGTGGCTGAGGGGGCGGACCTGGTCATGGTCAAACCAGCCGTGAACTACCTGGACATCGTTTGGCGGGTCAAGCAGCGCTTCGGGCTACCCACGGCGGCCTATCACGTCAGCGGGGAATACGCCATGCTCAAGGCTGCGGCAGCCCATGGGTGGATCGACGAAAAGCGGTGCGTGCTCGAAACCACCACCGCCATCAAACGGGCCGGGGCAGATTTGATTCTAACCTACTTCGCCAAAGATCTGGCTGGATGGTTGGGAAATCGTTGATACGGAGCAACGATTCCGCGTTCTTACCGGCGGGCGCCCGCCGCAAGTTTTCAGACACGGTCTAGGGCAGGCCTCCTACCGGGACGTTCCAGGGGTTCTTGTTGAGGACGCCCTGCTCGCCCTGGCCTCCTACCCACTTGAGCATTTCCAGGCCCATCTCCTGCACGACGACATCGCCGCCGGCCTGCATCTTTCCGCGAACGTCGCCGCCACCGTTGACGTACACGTCGAGGATCGATTCGCAGGCTACGATGCGCTCCTGCAAATCGCGTAATTCTTCGGGCAGGGCTGATGGATAGCGGGCGACATCCAATGTCAGCAAGGCAGCCAGGGATCGCACCAAGGGGGCGACGGCCTGCTGGGGAATGTTGGAACGGACTTTTTGGAGGTAATAATAGGCGGTCAACTCGGCTCGATCGGCACGCACGTCCTGCCCGGCGGCCCGGCGCCGAGCCCGGGCGGCAAATATCTCCGCCAGGGCCTGGGTGGTGTCACCCACGAAGCGGGCCCGCTCATAGGTCAAGGCCTGATAGATGGCCTGCAACACGACGCCATTGGTTTCGGCTTTACCGGCATCCTTCAAGGTGGCGATGGTGTTTCGGGCGGTTGCGGCGTCGGCGCTGAGGTCGTTGACCAGGGCGGCATAAGTGGCTGCGCAGGTGTAGCGGACGCCGGGGTCGGCGTGCCGGAGCCCCGCCGTCAGGGCATCGCGGGTTGCGACCCGGCCGATTTGCCTCAGGGCCATGGCGACGGCGAGTGCTACGGAATGATCTCCATCCGCCCGAAACTCAGCGACCGCCTTGGTGGAAAAGCGCTCGGCCAAGCGTTGTAGATACTGGGGCGTGGATTGAGCGTGGTTGAGTTCGGCGACGATAGCCGCCCGGAACTCCTGAGCCGCCTTGATTCGCTCAGCTTTGTCCTCTGGGGCGGCCTGTAGCTTTCCTAGGGCGGCGTCGATCCACTGGTCCATAATGCGGTCTTCCGCACCACCAAACGCTGTGCGCGTCCGGACTGGGTCCAGGGGGCTGGCCGGTCCCCCGTCCTGGGCCCAGGCCTGAGCGGCGCAAGTTGCCACGGCGACCGCCAAAAGCCAAGCCAAACGCCTGGCCAGGCCTGCCGCGTGGCGGGTCTCCGCTGGGTGATCCACCGGACCGATCTGTATGTCGCCTTTTCTCAAAATGTTGTTGCGCGTGAACGCCTCTAAGCCTACTCGTGGTGAGCCCCGTCGCCGTGGTGGCCGCGCCCTCCTCGGCGGGTCGTGGTGGCGAGACCGTAACGAATCCCTGCCCGGCGTGTCAAGGGTAGAATGGGTGCCGCCGCCGCCAGCGCCGGGACCTGGACCAAGCGGAGGACGAGCCTTGACGCCCGATTCAACCAGCCCATATAGTCGAGAATTGGCCGGTTCTCCGGTGTCAGACACCCCTCCGGCGGATCGAGCAACATGGGCAAATCACCGGCAATTCCCGCGGCTGTTGTGCGACGCCTGAGTCTATACTTGCGCCATCTCGAAGCGGTGAACCGTGAGAACTGTTCCACGGTGTCCAGCCGGCAGTTAGGCGCGTCGGTCAATACCAGTGACGCCCAAGTGCGCAAGGACCTGGCCTATTTCGGGCAGTTTGGGCAAGCAGGCGTGGGGTATGGGGTCGATGACCTGATTCAGAGTATCCGCCAGATTCTAGGGACGGACCGGACCTGGAACGTGGCCCTCATCGGGGCGGGAAATTTGGGCCAGGCCCTGATTTCCTATCGGGGATTCGACCGAAAGGGGTTCTGCCTGGTGGCGGTCTTTGATGCCGACCTGGAGAAGGTGGGCAAGCTGGCCGACGGCGAGCGGAGGATACGAGTCGAGCCCATGTCCGCCTTGGCCAAAACGGTGCGACAAAAGAAGATCGACCTGGCCATTCTGGCGGTCCCCGCCGAGGTGGCCCAAGCGGTGGCCGATCAGGCGGTCGAGGCTGGGGTCAAAGGGTTGCTCAACTTCGCGCCGGCATCACTTCGGCTGCCAGAAGACGTGGTGCTGCGTGCGGTGGACCTCTCGGTGGCGTTGGAAGAGTTGTCGTTTCGTCTTAGCGGGTCATCGTAAGGTCGCCGGGAACTTGAGGCGATTTGCAATCGGGCGGGCGCAGGCTACGATAGGCGCGCATTCTGCGGGTCAACGCCGTTTCGCAATACAACGTGGGAGGAACCTGGTGGACGCCGACGAGATTCAGCCGCTGACGCGGAAAGCTGCCGCCGGTCTCGTGG
>JBHHVM010000088.1:0-10124 GCA_046754265.1 Phycisphaerae bacterium | reverse complement strand
ATGAGGCTCAGTGAGGCAGCCACTCCGGTTGGACCGAACGGCAGGCCGACGATGAAGGCGAGGATAATCACCGGACTGGAAAAGACCACCCAGCGCAGTTGTCGATCCACTTGACCTGTCGAAACGTAAACCCAACCCGTAGCCACGTTGAAAGTTCCGAGGAATGCCGCGGGGGCCAGCAGGCGAAAGATGGGGGCTGCCCCGCCCCACTTGTCACCCAAGACCAGCAGAATGACGTTGTCCGCATCGACCGCCAGGAACGCAACCATGGGCATTCCCACGGTGGTCAACAGTTGGATTCCTTTTTTGAAGAAGGCCCGATACTGGTCGGGCTTGTCCTGAAGTCTGCTCAGGGCGGGAATGGCCACATTGGTCAGCGGCGTGTTGAACTGCCGGATGGGCAGCAAGAGCAGTTTGTAGGCATTGGCGTAAAGGCCCAAGGCATCGGCGCCCCAGCGCCAGCCGATGAGAACGTTGTCCAGATTGCGGACCAGATAGTTGAGCAGGTTGGCGGCGGTGAGGTTTCCGCCAAAGGCCAACATGGATCGGACGCCGGTGTCGCGGGAGGGCCAGCCGGGTCGCCAGCCGCAGGCGATCCAGACCCCCAAGGCGGTCAGCACCGCGCTGACCAGTTGCATGACCACCAGGGCCCAGTAACCGGCCCCCATTCGAGCCGAGGCGATGCCGGCCAATGCACCGCCGATGGCTGCGGTCAGTTGAACGCCGGCCAGGGCGGTGAAGCGCATCTGCCTGCGAAGCAAGGCCCGGTGTTGAACGGTCAACCCGCCGAAGATAAAGGCCGCGCCGAGGGCTGCGGTCACGGTGGTCAATTCGGGTTGGCCGTAGAACCACGCAACCAATGGGGCAAAGGCTGCTGTCAAACCCGCGGCCAACAACCCCAAGGCCAGGTTGATCCAAAAGAGGTTGGAGACCTGGGCGTGGCTGATGTCCCGGCGCTGCACGGTGGCCATCGACAACCCCAAGTCCTGGAACCGGGCCAGGAAATTGGTGAAGGCGGCCACCATGGCCAATAGCCCGAAATCCTCCGGGGATAGCAGGCGAGCCAGGATGGCGGTGGCAGCCAGACCGATCACGAAGTGTTTGAGGAACTGGGCCAGCAGCGTCGCGGCCCCGCCTCGAACCGAGCGACGCCGTATGTCTGTTTGCAGGTGCCGGGTGTCCAGGAATCGACGGGTGGAATCGGCCGGCGAATTGTCGGAATCGCTGGAGGGCAAGACGGGTTCTCGCTAGCAGAAGCACCCTCCGGGCATCGGGTCCGTTATCGGACGGGGGCTTTTTGCGATGCGGTTAGCCTAGTTACGCAGCCGGCCGGTGCAAGTTCTGGTGGAATAAATCGGTGGGGGCACAGAAGCGTTTGGTGGGCTGGACGCCCAGCCCGGACGCCTCTGAACGGAGTACCACCCAGCCCGGCCGGTGAGGTGCGAATCGTTGACACTCCGGCAGGGGTGACCTAGAGTCCGCGATTCGTCGCGGTCTGAGGGCGGTCAAGAGAGACGGGGGGCCTAGTCGCCGCTCGGCGCAGGGGCGGGTCCGCCGGCGGTCCCAGGCGGCATGGGGTCGCAGGCATGAGCGCGGGCCTCTAAGAGTCGCATCAAGCCTCATCGCCGGTGGCGAATTGGCGTAGCTTCGGAGTGAGACCATCAACCTGAACGCATCGACCACATGGTTGGTCCTGGGCCTCTTCGGTGTGGCCACGGCTGCGCTGGCGCTCTATGGACTGCATCTTTACGTGCTGGTGTATCTATTTCGGCGTCGGCAGCGGGCCCGGCGAAGTGAGCAGCGGGAAGTCATCGCTGCGTTCGCTTCCCGCCCCGACGAGCATTGGCCCGTGGTCACCAGTCAGATTCCGATTTACAACGAACGGCAAGTGGCAGCCCGGGTCATCGAAGCCGTGGCCGCTATGCGTTACCCCTCCGGCCGGCATGAGATTCAGGTGCTCGACGACAGCACGGACGAGACCCGGCAGGTCATCGATGGGGTCGCAGCCCACCTGCGCCGGGCCGGTCACGATGTGCAGGTCGTCCGCCGAGCTTCGCGCGAGGGATACAAAGCCGGGGCACTGGCCCACGGATTGAGCCGATGTCGCGGGGAGTTCGTGGCCGTCTTCGACGCGGATTTTGTCCCTCCGGAAAGCTTTCTGACCCGGGCGATCCCGCTGCTGGTGAAAGCGCCGGACCTGGCCTGCCTCCAGGGCCGGTGGGCGCATCTCAACGAGAACGAGTCCTGGCTGACCAAAGCCCAAGCCCTGGGCATCGACGGGCACTTCGCCATCGAACAAGGTGCCCGGGCCTGGAACGGGTTGTTGATGAATTTCAACGGCACGGCTGGGGTGTGGCGCAAAGCAGCCATCAACGATCCTGCCGTCGGCGGATGGAACGGCGACACGCTGACCGAAGACCTGGACCTTTCCTACCGGGTGCAATTGGCTGGCTGGCGGATCGACTATTGCCTGGATTTGCCCTGCCCGGCTGAGCTGCCCGGGACGGTGGGCGGGCTCAAGAGCCAGCAACGCCGCTGGGCGACCGGATCGATTCAGGTGGCCTGCAAGCTGTTGCCGCGTATCTGGTCGCGTGCCTCGGGACTGTCACTATCACAGAAACTAGAAGCGACCTTGCACTTGACCCACTATTCGGTGGCCTTGTGGATGCTGGTCCTGGCGGTGGTGGCCAGGCCCATGCTGCTGATGATGGCCACCAACGACCCAGCCCTGGGCCAGTGGTTATGGATCGTCTGGATCGGCATTCTCTTTTCTGCGGTGGCTCCGTCGATCACTTATGGCTATGCACGATACAGCTTGGGCGGCGGGTTTACAGGCATCCGCACCATACCGGCCATGCTGGTGGTGGGCATGGGCCTGTGCGTCAACAATGCCTTAGCGGTCATTCGAGGCCTGTACCTCAAGGGCGGAGAATTCGTGCGGACGCCGAAGTCCGGCAGCTTGGGTGTGCATAAGAAACAGCAAAGCAGCTATCGACCGTTGCAGGACAATCTCTGGCTGATCGAGATGTTGCTGGCGGTCTACTCCATGAGCAGTTTTGTCTATTACGTCACCCACTTGCGGTGGGCCTTTAGCATTTTCCTTCTGCTGTATGCGGTCGGGTTTGGGGTCATAGGATGGCACTCTCGTCCAGCCGCCCTGCGGGGCCGAGCGGCGTCTGCGCCGTCCGAGCCGATCTGTGAGGATGTCTGCTCCGAGCACGCCGAACCCGTCGCCACGGCCGGCTGATCTGCCGGCTTCGTCCCCGGTCGCTGCCCGGGCCCTCACTTGGTTTAGCTTGGCTGCCATCGGCGCCCTGGTGGTTCAGGCAGCCCTTCGCGGCGACATCACCCGGCACGTTCGAGAATTCCAAGTCGTCTATTGCATCGCCTTGGCTGGGTACGCGGCACTGATGGCCATCGTGTGGCGCCAGGACGCCGCGCTGCGGCTTGGTGACTGGCGACGCTGGCTGATCGTCTGTGCGATCCTACGGGCCGGCTTGGCGTTTACCGTGCCTAGCGATGACGTGTTTCGATACGTCTGGGAGGGGCGCATCCAAGTTGCCGGCTTCAACCCTTTTGCCCAGGCCCCCGATGCCGAAGCCCTGACGCCGCTGCACGACGAGGAATGGGCTCGAATCAATCACCCGGGCTACAAGACCATCTATCCGCCACTGGCCCAGATGGTTTTTGCCGCCCTGGCCTGGGTTCACCCTTCGGTGGGGTTTTTCAAGGCCTGTTTCGCGGGGTTGGACTTGTTGACCGTGATTGTGTTGGGTCAATGGTGCCGGCGGTTGGGCCGACCTCCGCACCAGGCGTTGATTTACGGGCTTTGTCCATTGACACTGACAACCTTCGGCATCGACGGTCATCTGGACAGCCTCATGCTCTTGCTGCTGGCGTTGGCTGGGCTGGCGCTGCACGGGCGGCGCTACTATTGGGCGGCTGGCTGTCTGGCGGGTGCCATCGGCGCCAAGGTGGTGGCTGTGGTGTTGTTGGGTTGGCTGGCCATGCGCTGCTGGCGGGCTGCGGTGCTCTGCGTTCTGCTGGTGGTGGGGCTTTATCTTCCCTACGCCTCAGCCGGCTGGGGGCTGGTCGAGAGCCTGTTTCGCTTCGCCGGGGGGACAGCATTCTTCGGTCTGCTGCACCAGCCGGTCGCTGCCTGGTTCGGGGCTGGGGCCGCCCACACGATCGGATTGGGTTTGTTGGCTGCTGCGGTGCTGGCTTCGATTCGGGCAGGACATAGCTTTGAGCGGCACGGGGGGATCGTGCTGGGCACGCTGATGCTGGTCTCCCCGGTGGCCCACTACTGGTATCTGACCTGGGTCCTGCTTTTTGTGGCCGTCCGACCGCGGTGGTGCTGGCTGATCCTGTCGGGTTCGATGGTGTTTTACTTTGAAGCCGAGCAGGCCCGACTGATCACCAAGCTGTGGGAGATGCCGGCCTGGTCCTGGTACGCGGTGTACGGGCCTTTTGTGACAGCTTGGGTCATCGAATCGTGGACGGCCCGCCGCACGTCTCGCGCTTCGGCCTAGTGCCTGGTCGCACGTGATTTGATGGGTGGCACGGTCTACCGGCGCAGTCGGTAGGCCGTGACGATGGCGGGAAACCACGGCCTGGCTGCGCCAGACCGTGCCACCCAATCCCTCAATCGAGGTGCGGCGGAGCACTAGGCTACGGACCGTGCGACTCTACCTGGGCGGAGGTATTTCGCGTTTGCTCCGGACGGGCATCGGCCCGATGGCGCTGTGGGCCTTGAACTCGATGTAGCCCTGTTGCTCGAAGCGGTCCAGGATGCGGCGCATGGTGTCGATGGCGTCGGTCATGCGCTTCATGCCCAGCACCATCGTTTCGTAGAGGCGGGCATCGCGCAGGAACAGGCCTGCTGTGCCTTCGCCTTCAGCCAGGTCGCGCGAGACCTTGGACAGGTCGGTCAAGACCTGGGCCATCACGTCCAACGCGGGCACCAGCCGGGCCCGGATTTCGTTGATGCCGGTGTTGGCATCGGACAGGCCTGCCTCGAGACGGTCAGCCAGGGTGGCCAGGTCGGTTTCCAGCATCGTGGAGGTCCGACGCAGAACGGCAAAGGCCTCGCGTCCGTCGACGGTCATCCGCTCGAAGTTTTGGATGGAGTGCTTCAGCGCGCTTTGGGTTTCGGCGTCACCCAGCACCTCGTTGATGTGTCGCAGGGTTTTGTCCAGGCGCTGGGCGACGGTGTAGATGTTGGCGGTGATCCCCTGGGCCTGACTGAGCGGGTCATCGACTTGCTCGATGGATCGCATTTCGAAGAAGCCGTGCAGGTCGCCGGCCACCGGGGTGGCTGCCTCGGCCAGGTTGCCGATCTGCTGGGCACTTTTTTCCAATGACGTCAGCATGGTTTCGGGGATCAGGTCACCAAAGGCGCTGCCCATCACCCCTTGGATGACCGCCCGGTCGCGGTCCATGGGGGCGGTTTCCACGCCCAGCGTGACGATCAGGATGCGCCCCCGGCTAATCCCCATCAGACCTGGCTGAACCCTGGCGGTTGCTCCGCTGGGAATGAAATAGGCTTCTTTGATCAGAGCGATCACCTTGACGCCCTGAGAAGGGTTTTGTTTATCGACGAACTCGAGGCGGCCCACCCGGCCTACCTGGACGCCGTTGAGCGAGACGGGCATGCCCTCGGACACGCCGTCCAACTCGCTGAACTCGATGCGCAGCTCGTACTCGTGGCCACCCAGCCAGGAGGGCTGTTCCCCGAACATAATCATGAGGACGCCCAGCACCGCCAAGCCGGTGATCATAAACACCCCGACCAGAATGTTGCGTCCGGTCTCTTGCACGCCTTAGCTCCCGTCTTGAAGGCTGCGGAGGTCCTCTTCCGAGGCCCTTCCTCGAACAAATCGGACCACGCGTTGGTCGTCGGTCGACGCCACCTGGTCCGGCGATCCGTCAAAGATGAAGCGCCCCTGATAGAGCATGAGAATCCGATCCGCCACTTTGGTGGCCGAGGCCATGTCGTGGGTCACGACGATGCCGGTCGAGCCGGTCTCGCGCTTCATCTTGATGATCAATTCGTTGATCACGTCGGCCCGGGGCGGGTCCAGCCCGGTGGTGGGCTCGTCGTAGAGGATGACCTCGGGGTCCAAGGCGATGGCCCGGGCCAGGGCCACGCGCTTGCGCTGCCCACCGGACAAATCGGCAGGTTTCTTGTCCTGGATGCCCTCCAGGCCAACCATGCGAAGTTTTTGGGCGACGACATGCTCGACTTGTTCGGGCGGCCAGTCGCGATGCTCGGTCAGCGGAAAGGCCACGTTCTGGCCCACGGTCAACGAGTCGAACAGGGCGCTCATCTGAAACAGAAAACCGAAGTTCGTCCGCAGTTGGGCCAGTTCCTGCGAGTTCATGTCGCCGACGACTTGGCCATGATAGAACACCTGGCCCCGGTCCGGGTGCAGCAATCCGACAACGTGCTTGAGCACGACGCTCTTGCCGACGCCGCTCTCGCCGATGATGACCGTCGTTTGCCGCGGTTGAATCTTGGCGCTGACCCCCTGAAGCACTTCCAGCGGGCCAAAGGCCTTGTAGACCTCGGTCAACTCGATGACCGGGGTGCCGTCGGCGGCGACATTGGGCTGTGTGGGTTGCTCCAACCGTTCCACCGGTAGCATCACGCGGGCCCACCTCTCAAAGGATCACCGACTTGAAGCCCCAAATTGCTTTGTAGAACCCCTGGAAGAAGGTGGCCAGGAAAAAGTCGATGGCCAGGATAGCGATGAAGCTGGCCACGAACGCCTCGGTGCAGGCCCGGCCCACGCCGGCGGCGCCGTGCCGGCAGTGGAATCCCTTGTAGCAGGATATCAGCCCGATGGCCCCGCCGAAGATCAGGCTCTTGAACAGACCGACAAACAGGTCGAAAGCCTCGATGGAGTCCTGGGTGTAAAACCAGTAGGGCTCGGAGGGAACGCCTTTGAGTTGCACGGCTACGAAGTAGCCCGACAAGCTGCCCATCATGTCACATAAGACCGTCAGCATGGGTGTCAACAGGAGGCAGGCCATGAAGCGCGGCACGACCAGGTGCCGGATGGGGTCGGTGCCCATGACCCGCAAGGCGTCGATCTGCTCGGTAACGTTCATGGTGCCGAGCTGAGCGGTCAGGGCCCCGCCCACCCGGCCTGCCAACATGACGCCGGCCAGCACGGGCCCCAACTCGCGGACCAGGGTCAGATTGACCAACACGCCCATGCGCTCCTCGAAGCCGGCCGATTGGAGCTGGTCGTAGCTTTGAATGGCCAGCACCAAGCCGACGAACATGCCGGTGATCAGAATCACCGGAAGGGTGCGGTTGCCCACTTCATAGAATTCCGGCATGACCAACCGCCAGGCGGATCGCTTATGCAACCCGGTCGCCAGGAAGCGCAGGGTGCGGGCACTGAAGATGGAGAATCTGCCAAAGGCTTCGGTGGACTGGATGGTCTTGGCGCCGACGCCGGCGAGTAATTGCATGGGCCTATTGCCCCCAAAACGATGCGCGATACCCCGCACCACACGCCCGGCGCTTGTAACGCTGAGCCCGGCCAGTGTCAATTCTGTTGGGGCCTGATCCATGCAACGGCTCCGAATGGGGTGTTTTTCCGGCTTTGGTGAGTTGGCATACTGCGAGGGTACGATTGCTCGCCGGGCCGAGGCCCGCCCGGTAGGATTTGAACGATGTCCTGCAAACCGCAAGTTTCGGTCGTCGTGCCCGCCTACCATGAAGCGGTTAACCTGGGCCCACTGACGGAACGGTTGTTTGCCGCCACCGGGGCGGCCAACCTGTCGGCTGAATTGATCGTTGTGGACGACGATTCGCAGGACGGATCGGATCGGATCGTCGCCGAATTGGCTGGGCGCTACGCGGTCCAGATCATCACCCGGCAAGGCGAACGAGGGCTGTCGTCGGCGGTCTTGGCCGGTTTCGAGCGGTCGTCGGGCGACGTGTTGGTGGTCATGGACGCCGATCTGCAGCATCCGCCCGAAGCGGTGCCGGAATTGGTGGAATGCATCGTGTCCGGTCGGGCTGATTTTGTGATCGGGTCGCGCTACGCCGGTGGGCGGGTGGAGGAACGGTGGTCGTGGTGGCGGCACCTGAACAGTCGGGTGGCCACGCTGCTGGCCCGCCCCTTGACCCGGGTGCGAGATCCGATGTCAGGGTTTTTCGCCCTGCATCGCGACACATGGCGGCAAGCGGCTGGGCTCAATCCGGTGGGCTACAAGATCGGGTTGGAACTGCTGGTCAAGTGCCGCTGCACCCGCCCCGTCGAAATCCCCATCACTTTTTCCGCCCGGGGGCAAGGCCGAAGCAAACTGACGTTGAGGGAACAACTGCGCTACCTCCGACATCTGCTGCGCCTGTACAGGTTTCGACTGCGGGAATGACTCGGGAGCAAAGCCGTTGTCGAGGCTGCGAGAGTTTTGTGGATCACGGGCCGACAAACGCTGCGCCGAAGAGTCCTGCATCAAGGGTGTCCACGTGCCCGTTGCCGTCGAGGTCCGCAGCACTGAAATCGGTTGCGGAACAGCCCAATGGCCGAATAAGCCGTCGGGGGCCGGTCATGCAGTCGGTCAGGATGCGGTGGTCAGCCAAGTCCACGACGCCGTTGCCGTCGATGTCGGCGTAGAGGGTCGGTACCGGCGTCAGCAACACGGTGCGAAAATCCCCGGCTTGGTTATCGAAGCCGAATGCCAGGATCTGGCCCGCATCGTTGATGTCGTGGGCAGCAAGCAGGTTGATGGCCCCGACCAGCGGGCCCGGAAGCAGATCGTTCAAGTCGGTCACCCCGGGCCCGCCGATCCAGAGCCATGCCAAGTCCGGGCCGGTGAGCTTGGTCGTTCCGACGACGTGGCCCTGGCTGTTGATGCCGGACGCGGCGCTGGATTGCGAAGTCGGTGCCGGGATTGGCTGCATGCCCGAGGCGTCGGTGAAGACGAAGGGGATGGACGTGTTGGCCGTGGCGGAAAGAGCTTCGCCGACAACCGTCCCCGAATCATTCATCGCGTTGGCAAAGCTATGGGCCAGGGTTCCCAGGGTTCCGAGCGTTTGGAGGCCGCCCGTCGCGTCCCAACGGAAGGCGCTGAAGACTGAAGTGATCGTGTAGCCGACCACCTGGCCCGCGTTGTTCAGATCGGTCGCACGCCCGGCGCCTGCGGGTGTCAGATTCAACAGCGCGGCGCCGTTTACAGCCAAGAAGGCCCTGTCGGGGGTTGCGATGTTCGTGTCGGTGGCCGTGCCGGCGATGTCACCGGCGTCGTTGATGCGCCCGAGGTAGCTGATGGGCTGTCCGTCAACCGGCGGGAGGATCGTGTACACGCCGTTTTCAAGCCGCCAAGCCTGTCCACTGTCGAAGCCGCCATCGCCAGCCACGATGCTTGTGTCGCTGATGTCCATGGCGCGGTACCGTGACAGGCCCGGCGGCGTCGGCAGCACGGTGAATCCGCCCGGTTGTGTCCATGTCCAACCTTTCAGGCCCGGCGACCCGGGAAAGGCTGACCAGCCCGCCACGTCTCCCGCGTTGTTCATGCGTACGCCGACGGCACTGGTAGCCCCGGGGGGCAGGCCGAGGTTGATGGCAGAGTAGGCACCCGCTTGGGCGAGCGCGGTGCTCTCCGAGACGAGTCCAGCCGCTGGAATTAAGACGGTCAACACGGTTCCGGCCCACCGGTTCCTCCCGGCAGCACGGGGCAGTTCGGTTGCTCGTTTGGCGCCGTTCATGGCCCATTCTCCTTGGATTGCGGGGTCAGCCCGATCGGCTCTCCGGGGCGGCCCAGCCCCGGGTAAACCCTTTGCTCGATTGTTCCGGCTGGGTCGAGATTCCTATCTCGCCCTCGATCTTGTGGGATTCCCATCCCATAGCAGTGCGGGAATGGATTCCCGCCTGGCCAGGTGCGAGAAAGGAGTCTCGCGCCAGAGATAGCGCACTTGCGGGAGTCAGAATCCGGCACCAACTACAGCGATCTTAGCGTGCCCCCATCGATCTTGGCTAAGAATTAGTGTCCTCTTAGGTTGTTCGAGTCGCGGACGCCTTGAGGCATCTGAGGGATGGCCGCCGGTGGCCGAATCGGCCCAACCGGTGGGAGGGTTGGATGGGCCCTCCCAGTGCTGTTGGGGC
>JBHHVM010000087.1:0-10150 GCA_046754265.1 Phycisphaerae bacterium | reverse complement strand
TGATGGGTGTCAGAACTTGACGCCGAAGATGGGCTTGAAGATCAGGGCCACGGCGATGGAAAGCACCAAAAACCACACCACCCACCAGGTTGAACCGTAGAGGATCGAATCCAATTCAGGGAGTTTGAGTTCGATGGACTGGACCAGGGAGGTGGAGGCCAGGGGCGGCTCGCAGGCGTAGAGCACGCTGTCGATCAGGCCGCCCTGATGGCGTTTGGGGCTGACCCGCTGCAGGGGGTCGCCCACGACGACGTCTTTGGTCACCGTTTCGCCGCCGACCGTGAACGTGACGGCGTAGCGCCCGCTGCGATCGGCCTGCACGTTCCAGGCGACCTCTTTGTTGGCCCGGGTTCGGACTCGATCGGTCAGCGAAACGCCTTCCGGGGCCCGGGCTTGGACGTCCAGCAGGAAGTCGGCGGCGTCGGGCTTGAGCGTCAGCAGCACGGTGGTTCGCTCGCCGGGGCGCAACGGTCGCCATTCCTGTCGGCCTGCCATCTGTGCGCAGACCAGGACCATGGGGATGAGCATGACCAGAAGCGGCGGCAGCATGAGCCCCTGCAATTTCAGGGCTGACAGCATCACGCCCGCCAGAGAGCGGAACATGACCGGCAATTCATCCTTATAGAGCTTGATGGCCAGGAGGTGGGCTTTGATGCGGTCTTTGACGGCGGCGACCGCCCGCTGATTGGAGCAATAGCGAATGACCAACAGGGCGACCAGGCCGAAGAAGGCTGAGAGCACCCCCAGCGGTACGGCTGGGTGGACGGCGCCCAACGCGGCATACACGCCGTCGAACAGCGTCACCAGAATGTTGTTGATCGCCCACATAATCTTCTGTCAATCTGTGGCATCTAATTGGCGTGCCGAGAGGCGCCGAGCCGCCCCTATTCCAGGTAGCCCAATCCGCGAAGGCGCTCGGTGATGTCCGCGTCATCCTCGGGCTTTTCCAGGACCTGCAATTCTTTTTCGATCATGTGCAGGATGAACTCGTCGGCTGAGGCGTAACCGGCCACGTCGGCCACTTTCTTGACTCGTTCGTAAAGGTCGTTGTCCAGCTTGATCTTGTGGGCCATGTGCCCGGCTCCTTTGTTGGAAGACGACAATCGTCGTCACTGGTTCTTACGGGGCGGATACCACCGACGTCCCGGCCGTCAGAACGTTGTGCCCGGTCATCTGCTGGGGAACGTCCAACCCAAAGGCGGAAAAGACCGTCGGAGCAATATCCTCCAGGTCGGGTTGTTCCAGCAGCAGGGGCTTGTTGGAAAACAACACGCCGGGGACCAGGTCGGTGGCGATGCAGTGGTCGGCGCACCAGGCGTCGGTGTTGTCGCTCATGATCTCCGCGTCGAACCCGCCCAGGGCGGCCGTCCAACTGGCCCGGAAGCTGCGGTGATAGCCGACCTGCATGTCCGGGCCTATGCCCCGCTTTTCGGGCGAGTAGACGTCCTGCGACCTGTACACTTCCTTGACCACGTTCTTGTCTGTTTGGGCATCCTTGTAGGCCTTGAGCTTGTCGATGATTTCCCGGGTCAAGGCATCTTTTTGCGAAGGCGGCACGATGCCCCGGCCCTCTCGGCCTTGCACGTTGATGTACAACCCGTTGATGCCCATGGCGTAGGCTTGGGTCTTGGAGAAATCGAAGTTGACCGGCGTGCCGGGGGCACTGGGATTGCGCATCACGGCGTAGCCGTTCTCCATCAGCCAGTTGTTCAGATTGAATTGCCGCGTAAAGGTGTCGAAGCCGTGATCGGACAAGACCAGCAGGGTCGCCTCGGGAAACCGTTTCAGGGCCTTGGCGATCATGGCGTCGGCTTGCACGTAAATTTTTTCAATCACGTGGGCGTATTTGACGTGTTCCTCGTCGGTCAAGGCTGGGTGATTGGGGTCCTGGGCCCCCCAGAACATGTGCCCCACCTGATCGGTGCTGCCGAAGTAGAAGAACATCATGCCGTCGTTGAAGTGATCCAGGGCGTAGTCGAACATTTTGACGCGTTCGTCGAAGACGATGCCGGCCTGCTGGAGAAACTCGTCGCGGTTCAGCACGCCGTGGCTTAGGGCTTTGGTGTCTTCGGGCAGCCCCTGCGTGTAATGTCGGCCGATCTGCTCAGCCACGTCGGTCACAAAGTCATTGGGCTGCGAAACCGGCAGCGAGGGGTCCAGCGGGTCGATGTTCAAGGGGGTCACGTAAAGCTGAAAGCGGGGGCGAACTTCTTTGAGGTAGAACCGGCAGATGGCTTTGGCGCTGGGCAGCACGGGCACGCCGACCGCCGGCCATTGCGGGCCCATCTCGAACTCCACCGGGTACCATTGACTCCATTGCCCCTGGGCCAGCACCACCTGTTGGTCGGCCCACAGCAGGCGAATGGTCGCCTCGGAGGGATCGCGATAGATGGTCAGCGGCATTTCGGAGCGTTTGGAGGGCCCATGGTCGTCCGGCTGCCGCAACGTGTCATCCGGCGGGCCGATGAAAGCGGTCACCGCCACGTCGTTGATGAAGGTGACGCTGTAGGCGTCGCCGCCCCCGCCGATCTTCTTGGGAAACAGGTCGTCGGTGTAGAAGCTGAACTCGCCGTTGGTGCCGCGGATGTCCGGCGTGCCCATGTCCGACAGACATGCAAAAGGGGCGCCGGCCGACGGCGTGGGCGGATAGTTGGCCGGCATGCGGTACACCTGGGTGGGAATGCCCCCTTCGGTCAGGTATTCCCAAAAGGGTTTGCCGTGGCGCAGGTTGATCACTTCGCTGCCGATCAGGGGGATGTGATGCTCGCCCCAGGGCAGCGACTCGGGCAGGAAGAATCCGTACCAGGGGTCGGACTTTTTGGTTTCGGAGGTCGAGGCGTAGGGGATGTAGGTCTTGGGGTTTCGGTGGACGAAATCGAAGATGCCGTGCTTGCCGGGGTCGGTTCCGGTAATCAGGCTGGACCAGGCCACGGGGCTTTGCGGCGGGGTGGACGTACCCAAGGGACGAAATCCGCCTCGGTCGCGCATAGCGGCCAAGGTCGGCAGTTGGCCGGCGTCCATCATCTTCTCGCACAGGACCGGGTCCATGCCGTCGAAGCCCAGCACGATGAACTGGGTGCCGCCGGATTTGTCCTCTCGGCAACCGCCGCCGTACGCCAAGGTGCCGATCAGAAACAATGCCAACGCGCGGCATAGCGTGCATCGAAGTGACACGTTCATGCCACCTGCTCTTGCCGGGCGGGTCGCGAAGTGCCGAGATCGCCGACTTGGAGGGCTTGGCCGTCCATGTGGCGGGGCACGTCCACGCCGAACAGGTCCAACACGGTGGGCCCCAGGTCCATCAGGCGGGGCGCTTCGGACTCGATGGGCCGATTGCAGAACAGGACGCCGGGCACCAGTTTGGGGTCCAGGCAGTGGTCGCCGCTCCAGGCTTTGACGTTGTCGTGGAAGACCGACTCGGTGATCTGGCCCACGGCGGTCTCCCAACCGACGCGATAGCCCAGGTTGTACCCGGGGATGATGTCCGGAGCTTCCTCGGTGTACGGCCCGCTATAGCACTTGCGCGTGTCGTAGACGGTGGTGATGGCCGTTTCGCCGGTCTGGTCGTCGATCAGTTTGCCGAGCTTTTCGCAGATCTCGGCCCGCAGGGCGGGGGCATCAGCCGGGTCGACGATGCCTTGGGATTCGCGCCCTTTGATGTTGAGGTAGAAACCCGCCAACCCCAGGGCGAAGGCCTTGGTCTTCGAGAAATCCACGGCAGCCAGATACTTCTGGTTGGGGTCAGCCCCCTCTTTGAGAACCAGGTAGCCGTTCTCGATCAGCCAGCGGTTCAGGTCCACGCCGCGGCGGAACGAGCCGAACCCGTGGTCGGAAATCACCATCAGGACGGTGTTATCGTCCCGGCACTTGGCCATGGTCTTGCCGACCAGTTGGTCCATGCGCAGGTACAAGTCTTTGATGGCTTCGCGCGTCTGGCGATCGCCTTGGCCGTTGCGGGCGGGGTGGTCGGGGTCGATGTAGCGCCAGAACATGTGTTGAATGCGGTCGGTGCCGTCGAACACGCAACAGACCAGCCCGCGTTTGGTTTTTTCCAGGGCGTCGAAGAACATGCCCTCGCGTTCGGTGTCGGCTTCGATGCACTGGTGCAGGAAGTCGGGGTCTTCGAGGATTTTTTCGTTGTGGGCCCAGGTGTCCTCAGCCAGCCCCAAGGTGGCGAACAGGCCCTGCTTTTTGGCCAGGTAGATGCTAAAGACGGTGGGGTGCGAAATGGGCATGGCCGGCTCGGCCGGGTCGATCTGTATGGGGGTGACGTAGAGCTCGAAGTCCGGCTCGGTGCCCAGCAGCAGAAACTCGCAGATGCCGTGGACCTTGGTGCGCACACCCGCCTTGAAAGTCACCGGCACCCAATCGGTGTATTCCAGCGGTTTGAGCCGGCGGGTCTCCTTGCCGACGGTCAGCGTGGCGCTGCCATTGCCGTTGAGCGTGATGCCAAAGGGGCAGCGCAGCGTCTGTTTGGTCCCGTTTTTTTCCAGGGCGGGCCCGACCAGGTACGAATCGATCCGGTTACCCTTGCGGGTGACCTGAATCTGTTCGCCGCCGGTGTGTTCGCGATTCTCGCTGGATGCGGTGGTGTAATAGGAAAAGGTGCCCTGGCTGCCGCGAAGATCGGGCACGCACATGGCTGAGAGCAACACGCCGTGGAACTTTTCGGGCGGGAAGGTGATGGGCACGCGGATCACGTTGCTGAAGATGCCATGCTGGCCCAGCACGTTCCAGAAGGGCACGCCCTTGCGCAGCAGGCGCACGATGGGTTTTTTGCCGCCGCTGATGTGGACCGACGACAGGGACGGCATGTAGTTTCGTTTGTCGCGGGTCAGGAAGTCATAGATATTATGTTTGCCGGGGTTGGACCCGGTCAGAAAGCTGGACCAAGCCACCGGGCTCAGCGGGGGCAACGTGGTACCCAGCCGCCGGTAGGTGCCCTGCTCAGCCAGTTTCTTGAGATTGGGCAGCAGTCCCGCAGCCATGAATTCATCGACCAGCACCGGGCTCATACCGTCCAGACCCAGCACCACCATGCGGCGGATGCGGGCCCGGGCGAACGCTTTTCGGCCCCGGAACCAGCGAACGGCCCAGCGGATGGGCCAGGTGAGCAGGGCAAAAAAAGCTGAGACCATGGCCGTGAGCACGACCAGAAAGGACGACAGAACCGCAAACCCCGCCCCGGGTCCGATATAAGCCTGGGCAGGTGCGGGCCAGGCCAGGACAATCAGGGCGGCCAACAGCAGCACGCCCAGGGCGGGCCCTCGGCGCCGGGTGTAGATGGACCCAGGGTGCTTCGCGGTCGTGAACGATGAGGTGAGGCTCATGGCTGTCATTTCTTATCGAACGCCGCCACCGGCAGGTTGATGAGGTTCGGTACTCCGCTCGGCCATGTTAGGTTCGGGCCCGCGGCAACTCAAGCGCTACCCGGCCGCCGGATGGGCTGGCACCTATACCAGCACGTCCAGTTCATCCACCAAGGTGCCCAGCAGGGCCATGGTGTCGGCGATGGGGCTTGGGGTGCTCATGTCCACACCGGCCCGTTTGAGGATGTCGATGGGGTAATCGCTGCACCCGGACTTTAGAAAGTCCAGATAACGATCCACCGCCCCCGGCGAGCCCTCCAGAATCCGCCGGGCCAGAGCGGCGGCGGCGCAGAAGCTGGTGGCGTATTTGTAGACGTAGAACCCGCGGTAAAAATGGGGGATCCGCAGCCAATAGCCGTCCACCGGGTCGTCGTGCTGGTAGGCATCCCCGTAATAGTCGGTGACCAGGTTGCGGTAGATGGCGCTGAGGGTTTCGTAGGTCAAAGCCCCACCCGCTTCGGCCTGGGCGTGGGTCAGTTTCTCAAACTCGGCGAACAGGGTTTGGGTGATGACCGTGCCGCGGATGTTTTCGATGGCCAAGTTGATCAGGAACAGCTTTTCGGCGCGGTCGCCGGCCCGGCTGCGGAGCGAGTTGCCCAGGATGATCTCGTTGGTGGTCGAAGCCACCTCTGCCAGGAAGATGGGGGTGTCGCCGTAGACGGGGGGCTGGTTTTTTTGGGTGAACACCGAGTGCAAAGCATGGCCCATCTCGTGGGCGATGGTGAACATCTGGTGGTAGGTGTCATTGTAGTTCAGCAGCACGTAGGGATGCCGACTATAGGTGCCCAGATTGTAAGCCCCGCTTCGTTTGCCGACCGTTTCGTAGACGTCGATCCATCGCCCCTCAAAGGATTCGCGCAGCGGTTCGAGGTAGTCCGCTCCCAACGGGGCCAGCCCATCGACGATGGTGCGGACGGCATCGTCGTAGTTGATCTTGGGCGCTTCCCCCTCGGTCAACGGCACGAACATGTCGTAAAGGTGCAGCTTGTCCAACCCCAAGCGGCGGCGGCGCACGTCGAAATAGCGGTGCAGCGTGGGCAGGTGCTCTCGAACGGTGGCGATCAGGTTGTCGTAGACCGACACCGGCACGTTGTCGGGGCCCAGGGCGGCGTGCAGGGCATCGGGGTAGTTGCGGGCCCGAGCGTAGAAAAGGTCCTTGTGGATCGAGCCCGCCAGCGTGGCGGCGATGGTGTTCTGGTAGCCCAGGTAGGTGGCCATCAAGCCCTCAAAGGCGTTTCGCCGCAGCGTGCGGTCGGGCGATTCCATATACAATGAATAGCGGGCTTGGCTAAGCTCCAATTCGGCGCCGTCGGCGTCTCGAACGGTGGGGAACTTCATGTCCGCATTGGTCAAGAAGGTAAAGGCCTGTTGGGGCGCGGAGATGGCCTTGGCGCCCATGGCTAACAGCTCTTCCTCGCGGGCGCTGAGCACGTGATGGCGCTGGCGATTCAGGTCGTCGAAAGCGTGGCGGTAGGTAGCCAGGCCGGTGTGTTGCTCGCACCAATCCCGTAGCGTTTCGGGCGGCAAGGCCAGCAATTCGGGTTCGATCCAGGCGGTGGCTTCACCGTACTGGACGCCCAATGTGGACGCCCGATCGAACAGGGCTTGGGGCCCGGACTGTCGGGTGTCCTGATCTTTGAGCAGCATGGCATAAGCGAAGAGTCGTTCGAGGGTGACGCCGGTCTCGTCGCGCAATTGCAGGGCATGCAGGAGCTTATCGGGCGATTCGGACACGGTGCCTTTCAGGTCGGCCAACTGTTGGACGGCCTGCAGGACGTCGGTGTATTCGGACTCCCAACCTTCAACGGAGGGATAGAGATCGTCCAGGTTCCACGTGTATCGGCCATCGATCTCGGTCCGCTCCGGGATGCGGGTGGATTGGGCGAAGGTCATCACAGCCAATACCGCCACCGGCAACAGGGCTGTGATCCACGCAAGTTCGGTCCATAGGTCCATATGGCGGTCCTTCTAAATACGCCGATCCGGTCAATGCCGGCGGCACGTTAATCGCCACCGGTCCGGGCCACAACCGCCGGGCGATTCGGGTGAAACCCCCCGGCGCAACGCAGGGGTAACGCCTTAGGGGTGATCGTTGACTTGCCCGGTCCGGTTGGGCAAGATCGTATGACTTCTTGGGGGCCTGCGGCTGGCTGAATCCACCGCTGCGGCCCCGCCCGGGTTTATCGGCCGACGGAGATGAGGCATGAAAGGTGTCGTGAGGGTCCCGCTGCAAATGGCGGGGCTGTTGATCCTGGCCAGTGGCGTGGGGTTGGCAGCCAACCAAATCCGGTGGGATAAGAACCGCATCATCCTGTCGCGGAATTATTTTCCCGCCAAGCGGGTGATCCCCGAACCTCCCAAACCCGTCGAACGGGCCGACGCTCGAGCCGTCGATTCGCCACCCCTGCCGACTGCTGACACCGCCGCGCCTGTGGAGTCTCCACCCCAACACGAGTTCACCCCGATCGATTTTCAGGGCATCGCGGACCTGATGGAGAGCGAGAGTTTCATGAGCGGCATGTCCATCATCGTCGACGCCCGCGACGACGAGCATTACCTGGAGGCCCGTATCCCCGGGGCCTATCAACTGGATCATTACCGACTGGAAGAATACTTGCCCGACCTGGAGCCCATCGCGCTGGGGGCTGACCTCATCGTGGTGTACTGCAACGGGGGCACATGCGAGGACAGCATTCTGG
Organism: Phycisphaerae bacterium; assembly: GCA_046754265.1. Lineage (GTDB taxonomy): Bacteria > Planctomycetota > Phycisphaerae > UBA1845 > UBA1845 > OFTM209. The sequence continues at coordinate 2,082 of JBHHVM010000087.1, read as the reverse complement.
TGGCCCGGGATCTGGTGGATATCGGTGTGCTCCAGGAAAACATCCGCCTGTATGAAGGCGGCATCAAGGATTGGGAGAATCGCAAAGGCCCCGTCGACGCGGGAGAGACGGAATGAGCGCCCGGGCGTCCTGGGTGTCAAGAGCCGACGCCAGCGGTATTCCACTGCTGCTGGCCAGGCTGTTTGTGGGCCTGCTTTTTGTCTGGCTGGCCTGGGCCAAGATTGCCGATCCCATCAACTTCCTCAAATTGATGCGGCAATACGAGTTGGTTGACGAGCAAACCGGCTTTGGATTCATGAACTTCATCACGGTGGTGCTGCCTTGGCTGGAATTGCTCTGCGGGTTGGCCCTGCTGGCGGGGGTTGCATTGCGGGCGGCGGGTATCCTTTCAGCCGGCATGTTGCTGGCTTTTACGCCCCTGATTTTCAGCCGCGGCCTGGACCTGTTCCACGAAGCGGTGGCCGGCGATGCCTCTCGAACCTTTTGCAGCATCGCGTTCGACTGCGGCTGTGGGGCGGGGGAGATCAACCTGTGCTTCAAACTGCTGGAAAACACCGCCCTGCTGCTGGCCACCGTGTTGATCGTCGCCTCCCGATCCCGCCGTTTTTGCCTGGGCCGACCCCGCCCCGAGGTCTTGCCTTGACCGGGTAGACACGCCTACAGTTACCCTCATTGACGTCGAACCTGTTTACAGGAACGGAAGGGCTATGGATATTTCTCAACGCGTGCAACAGATGGCTGAATCAGCCACGCTGGCAGTCACCAACCGGGCCGCCCAGATGCGGGCCGCCGGGCAGGACGTGATCAGCTTCGGAGCGGGGGAGCCGGACTTTGACACACCCGCCCATATCAAAGAGGCGGCCTTTGCAGCGCTGCGCGACGGTCAGACCAAATATCCCAAGCCGTCGCACGGCCTGAAAGTGGCCAAAGAGGCCGTCCAAGCCAAGCTCAAGCGTGAAAACGGGCTGAACTATGCCCCCGAGCAAATCATCATCACAGCCGGAAGCAAGATGGGCTGCCAGCTTGCCTGCCTGGCCCGCCTGAACCCCGGCGACGAAGCCATCGTGCCGGTGCCATACTGGGTCAGCTATCCGGAGTTGATCAAGCTGGCTGGGGCCAAGCCGATTTTCGTCCGGGGCGACGAGAAGAACAATTTTTGCATCACCGCCCAGCAAATGGCCAACGCCATCACGGACAAGACGAGGCTGATGATCTTCAACTCGCCCAGCAACCCCGGCGGGTTCACCTACACCGCCGATCAGGTGCGGGCGTTGGCCGAGGTGGTGGCGGGCAAGGATATCCTGGTGGTCTCCGACGAAATGTATGACCGGTTGATCCTTAACGACCAGGCGTTCGTCAGCTTCGCCGCCACGAATGAACAGGCCTATGGCCAGACGTTGACGGTCAACGGCGGGTCCAAGACCTATGCCATGACCGGTTGGCGGGTGGGTTATTCAGCCGGGCCGGCCCGAATCGTCAAAGCCATGGCCAAGCTGCAATCGCAGGGGACCAGCGGGGCCGCCACCGCGACGCAAATCGCCTTGGCAGCGGCGCTGAACGGCGACCAAAGCTGCGTCGAAGCCATGCGGGATGAGTACAAACGTCGGGCCAAGGTGATCCACACCCGGCTAAGCGAGTTGCCCGGCATGGTCTGTCAACAACCCACCGGCGGGATGTTCGCCTTTCCCAACGCGACCGCGGCGTACAAGAAGTTGGGCGTGTCGGGTTCGCTCGAGTTCTGCGAGCGGGCCATCACCGACGCAAAGGTGGCCATCGTGCCCGGCATCGCCTTCGGCAGCGACGACCACCTCCGCTTCAGCTTCGCGTGCAGCCTCGAAACCATCGACGAGGGCATGGACCGCCTGGCCAAGCTGTTGGGGTAAGCGGGCGTTGCTTGGAGAGTGTGCAAGCAGGATGAAATCTCTGGTGCGAGAATCCTTTCTCGCACCCCGCCCGGCGGGAATCCATCCCGCAGCGCTGCGGGATGGGAATCCCGCAAGAACGGAGGCGAGATAGGAATCTCGCCCCAGCTTCGGCGGGCGTTGCTTAGGGGCAGTTCGGGGCGAGGTTGTTGAAGAAGCC
>JBHHVM010000086.1:0-10174 GCA_046754265.1 Phycisphaerae bacterium | reverse complement strand
ACGCTACGGGACCGACGCGGGTTCCACGGCCCCCGGGGCAGTCTACCGCGCCGCCTGCCCGCCGCCGACGCAGACGGCGGCTGAGAATTGCCCGCCCCGGGCCCTCGGACCCTGCAGCGCGGCGGGAATCTGATAAGATTGTGCGTCTGGCCCCTGGCCAATGGACCCATGATTCGGAGACGATTCCAACACAGTGCGAAGCGCCGGGCCGCTCGGCCCGGGCAACGGCACGGACGGCCTATCGCGTCGGCTGGGGCGTTGGCGCTACTGGTGGCGCTGGCCGGCTGCCGGGCCCATCCGATTAGCCTGGCTATTTCACTGGCCGGCGACGTGGTGGATCGCGAGGACGTCTCGGCCCGGGAACCCCTGCTGGTCGGTAAACCCGCCACGGCTGCCGACGAGATGTTCGGCCCGCGGCACGATACGCTCTATGATCGACGCTCGCCGGGGCGCTGGCAGGTCTATGCCGAGTCGGGCGAGCCCATGGCTGAGTCTTTCTATGTGGTCGAGGTCGGCCCGGATGAATCCATCGAGAATCTGTTCAAAGTCAAGCGTAACATTGACGGGTTGGAGGACCTGCGAAGTATCAGCCAACTCAGCAGCCGGGTCATCGGCGCTGATTTGGCGGAGTGCGAACAAGAGGCCGGCCTGGGGGAGCGACAGTTCGTTATGTACAGCCAGGCTACCGGATACGATGCGTATTTCTACGATGCCCGCGATCTGACGCACACGCGCGGCGAACGCTATTGGATATTCTGTTTTGACCCACACGGCCGCTGTTGGGAGGTTCGCAGGGTAGGCGTCACCGCCGACTGAACCCAACCTGCCCCTTGGACGCGCCCTATTCGGTAGCGTCCAAGCCATGAATTCCGGAGGATCGGTAGTGTACCTGTCTAAGAGATGCCGTATCGTGTCATTGGCTTTGTCAATTATCGTCTCGGCCGGTGCGTTCGGCGCCGAAGAAGATTCAGCCCTGCTCAAGCGAGCCTATCACGAGGGCGCCGAGTATTACGTGGAGATTAACAGAGTCATGCAGCAGACGTTCATCAGCGCGTTTCTTGGGCCGTTGACCAAGACGGATTTCCGCCAGCTTACCGGCGTGATGGAGAAGACCGTCTCGGTGTCCGAGTCGGGCGAAGCCAAGCTTGAACTGACCTTTGATCGGGTGGCCCAACGGGTGTCCGCCATGCAGGATCTGTGGCGCTATGATTCGGACGGCGGGGCCCATGATATGCTGCTCAAGCGGGTCATGGCCCCTCTCATCGGCAAGCGGGTGACGCTACGTATCGACGCAGCCGGCAAGCCTATCGCCCTGGAGGGCATGCTTCCCATCGTCGAGGAAATGGAGATGGGCTCGCTGGACGACCCGGCTTCGGCCCAATTCTTCGGGCAGATCAAAGAGGAACTCGCCGATGCTCCCCAGAGATTCCTCTGGGCGGATATGAGCTTGGGGTTGCTGCCCAATCGCAAGGTGCAAGTCGGCGAAACCTGGAATGTCACAGTGCGTCAGCCCATGGTGTACATCGGCGCCGTCTTGCGCGAGTACACATGCACGCTGGAGGCCCTTGAAGAAAACAACGGCAGGCCCGTGGCCCGCATCTCGTACCAGGCCAAATGTAAAGTGGCCCCGGATGCGGAAAGCACCTTGAGCGCGTCGGGGCTGCCCATGGAGTATCTGGGGGGCACCGTGACGGGCACGATGCTCTTCGACATGACGCTTTCAATTATTGTCTATCAGGATGAGCAGCTCGAAGCCACGCAGGCCACCGAAATGCCCATTCCCGAAAAGCCCGAAGTGGTTCAACAACTGACGGTCGAACAAACCGCAAGAGTCGTCATGCGCCGTCTCGAGCTGGCCCAACGCGCCGAACAAAAGAAGCGGCACGTGCAGGGCGCCCGACCACGCCGGAATCAGCCCCCGCCCAAACCCGCCCCCTCAGCCACGCCCGGCGATCCACAGCGATGACCTCGCCGAGCCTGCCCAACGAGATCCCAATCCAGCCGTCTAAAACCGGTATCGCAGGGAAAAGACCAAGTTCCAGCCGTTGTATTCCTCGGGGCGATAGAAGTGAAAAGTATAGTGCCCTGAGAAGTTGTAGGCCCAGCGATCATTGATGGGGAATTCCCAGCCCAGCCCCAACAGCCAACTGAACAGCCAGTCCTCGATCTTCTGTCCGTCCTCATAAATCCTGACCGGCGCCAAGCTGAAGTGTCCTTCGCCGCCAGCCCTTAGGTAGCCGATCTCAAACCCGGTCACCGCATAAGGTCGGCTGGCCTTGAGCCGTTCCTTGTAGTTGGGGTAGTTGCGGTATTTGGGAATGCCCCAAGGATAGAGATCCGTGGTCAGACCGGTGTAGATCAGTGCGTAGTCGAATTCCACTTCCAGGTTCGCATTGAGCCAGCGCTGCGAAGTGCGGTCCTTGCCTGCCGCTCCACCGACGTAGAAGTTCCAGGTCAGCCAGTCGGTCTCCCGCCGGCCCAGACCGATGTACTGGGTGGTCAGGGCGAACTCGCTCTTGCGGTCGATGGGTGTGGTCGGGCTGTGAAAAATGCCCAAGACGTCCAACTTCAGAGGCAGATCCAGGCGTCGATCGAGCTTCTGCTTGGCCGCTCCGAGCCGCGTGTAGCCTGTTCGATAGCCGAAATCAAGGTACCAGAAGGTGTCGTCCTCGTGGGGCAGGGCGGCAAAAAGTCCGGGGGGAACCCTGTCCAGGTCAAAGCTGTCGTCAAAACGCTCCAATCGCGTTCCCAGATCCAGGTCCCAAGGCTGAGAGGTCGGGGCGCTGGTGGCTTGTGCAGGGGTCTGGCGAACGGGCCGAGGTCTTGAATCGCGCGATTGGGGCTGTCCCCTGGAAAAAACCTTGAATGGTCCCACCAGTTCCCACTCATCGGCCAGTGCCGGGGCTTTGCGACTGGGTCGGGTCACCGAGCAACCCACCGCGGCTATCAGCACCAGCAGGGTTACCGGACCGGCCCAGAGACGGGCAGGCTGGCCCTTACCGCGACAGAGGGTCGCGCCTCGGCCAGCTTGCCGTAGACGGGCCCGGCCCTTTGAGGCCTGCTTCCGCGTGCGGATTGAGGAGGATCTGGCTTGGATCACCTTGGCGTGCGGGGTAGAGGTCGCATTTGGGGCCCACGTGGGCCGGGGCCCACCCTGCGGAAGCCTTCTCCGCCATGGCCGATCGGGACATCCTCACTCATCGGCCGAGAGTCCACAAGGTCCGGGGCCTTGATGGGCGGGCTATAGGCCCTAAAATGGCCGGGCAGAACGCGTTTCCACGGATAGCGTTGTCGGTCACGGGCTGGTCTTGGAGACGTCGTAGACGACGGCCACACCCGACGATACCCACCCCTGGGTATCGGCCAGACCCGGCCGGTCCCGGAGTGCCGGGATGGGCCCTGTTGTTCCATATTGCTCTTGCAAACGAGCGGAGAAGCCGTGGCAGACGAGACTACCCCTGGAAAAAGTACAGATACGCCGAAATCGGGCAAGAGTGGTGCCGCTCGACTGGGCAAGATCTTCAAGGCAGCCGTCAAGAACGGGGCGTCGGATATCCACCTGAAGGCGGGCGCCCCTCCCCGCTTCCGTATCGGTGGGATCATCCGGCTGGCGGCCTCGGACCCCCTAGCCAACGAAGATCTGGAGGAAATGGTGTTGGATTCCATGGACTCCGACAAGGCCCGGAAGTTCCTCGAAGAGGGGTCGATGGACTTTGCGTATCAGTTGCCCGGCTCCAACCGGTTTCGGGTCAACGTGTTCCGCCAGCGAGGGCTGGTTTCGGTGGCCGCCCGCAAAATCCCCACCGAGATCCTGGACTACGCCAAGTTGCACCTGCCGCCAATTCTGGAGGATGTCGCCAAGCTGCATCAGGGTCTGATTCTGGTGGCCGGCATTACCGGCAGCGGCAAGAGCACCACCATCGCCGCCATGATCGAGCAGATCAATCAGACCCGGGGCTGCCACATTGTAACCGTGGAAGACCCTATTGAGTTTCTGTATGAGGACAAGAAATCCTTCGTCAACCAGCGTGAAATAGGGCTGGACGTTCCGAACTTTCACGAGGCGCTCAAGTACCTGATGCGAGAAGACCCGGACGTGGTTCTGATCGGTGAGATGCGCGATCAGGAGACGTTTTCGGCGGCGCTGCACGCGGCTGAATCGGGGCACCTTTGTTTCGGCACGGTCCATGCCTCCAACGCCGGCAGCACGATCACCCGGGTGTTGGAATTGTTTCCGGAAGAGGCGCGGGAACTGGTGCGAACCTCGCTGGTGTTCAATCTTCAGGCAGTGGTTTGCCTCAAGCTCCTGGTGGGCATTCGGAAGGACATCCCGCGGATACCGGCTGCGGAGATTTTGATTGTCAATTCGACGGTTCGCAAACTGATTGCCGAGGGCCGGGAGGGCGAGATCATCAATGTTATCAAGGCCTCCTACGGGGAGGGCATGCAGGATTTCAATGAATCGTTGAGAAAGCTGGTGCAAGAGGAGTTTATTTCGACCAAAACCGGGTATGATGCAGCCCCCAACCCCGACGAGTTGAAGATGCGGCTCAAGGGTATTCAGGTCAGTGGTGGAGGCATCATAGGATAGCCCGGGCTACGATAGTGCCCGAAGATGGAACCAATCGCCTTGTTCATGTTGCTAAATACCGTCGAAGTTGCCTCGATCCTGGCCCAGGTAAGCGGCCCGGGCACGTATGTCAATCCGATCAGGATTGCCGTGTTCGCCGTGTTGTTCGTGGCTTGGGCCTTTGCCTGCCAATGGGCGGATCGTGATTCGGACCTGGTCAAGACCCACCGCGAGCAGTGGAACCTGATCATTCTGAGCGGCGGCATCACCGGCCTGGCCTTATGCGTGATCGTTCCACTGGCGCTGGGTTCGGGTATCGGCGCGTTTGTCCTGGGTTTGGCGTTTTGGATCATGCTGGCCGGTGGAGCGCTGTTGGCCTATGTCATCCACCGCAACGGCCGGGTCATAGCCAACGCCCGCGTGTTGACGCTCGGGCATTTCAAGCGCTTGTTCGAGCGGGGCGGTGGCAAGAAACAGCGGGTCGACAAAGGACAGCGCGTCCGCGTCGGGAATCACGATGGCAAGGTGGCTGAGGTGCCCGAAGATCCCGAAGAATACGACCGCTATGCCGCCACGCAGGAGTTTCTCTTCGACGCCCTGTGGCGGCGTAGTTCCGACGTGGACATGGTGGTCGGCAAGGACAAAGCCCGATTGGTCTATCGGATCGACGGCGCGTCGATCGAGCAGCAGGACCGCATCAGCGTCGAAGACGCCGAACGGGTGGTGGCCTATATCAAATCGCTGGCCAGCCTGAACCCCGAAGAGCGCCGCCGCCCGCAGTCCGGCAAGATTCAGGCGGGTCTGCTGGCCACCCCGGAAATGGCTCCGGTCAACGTGTTTACCTCCGGGTCGACCACGGGGGAACGCCTGCGCCTGGCGATTCAATCCGCCGAGAGCTGCAAGCGGCTGGGCGATTTGGGGTTGCGCGAATCGGATCGCAAGACCCTCAAGGAGCTCATCGAGCAACGCACCGGCCTGGTGATTTTCGCCGGCCCCAAGCAATCCGGCGTCACGACGACGCAATACGCCGTCATCCGCGATCACGACGCGTTCATGCAAAACCTGCACTCGCTGGAACGAACCGCGCTGCTGGAGTTGGACAACATCACGCAAAACACTTACGACAGCAGCGGCAACACGGTCAGTTATGCGCGGCAGTTACAGTCGGTGCTACGGCGCGAACCCGACGTGGTGTTGGTTGGGGAATGCTCCGATCGGGAAACCGCCCAAATCGCGGCCCGGGCGGCGGCTGCGGACCGCAAGATCTACCTGGCCTTGGAGGCCGGCGACGCCTTTACGGCGCTGGCCAAGTTCCACGAGTTGGTCGAAGACAATGCCCAACTGAGCAAATGCCTGCTGGCCGTGACCAACCAGCGCCTGGTGCGCCAGCTTTGTACCGCCTGCCGCGAAGCCTTTAAGCCTGATGAGCGGCTGCTGAAGAAGTTGAACCTGCCGGTTGGCAAGATCGAGCATTTTCACCGGCCGCCCACCCAGCCGATCACCGATCGAAAAGGCAACGAAGTGATTTGCCAGACGTGCCAGGGCACAGGCTACGTCGGCCGAACGGGCATCTTCGAGATACTCAAAGTGGACGATACGGTCCGTGGTTTGCTGGCAGAGGGGGCACCGATTCAGCGGATCAAGGACCACTTTCGGCGTTTGCGGACCCACGACCTGTGGCGGGCGGGGCTGCAGAAGGTCTTCGACGGCCAGACCAGTCTGGATGAAATCCTGAGGGTGCTTCGACCCGGCGGAAAATAGGCAGCCAACAAGGGGGCTCAATCATGTGGTTTTCATTGTTCTGCCTGCTGCTGCTGGGCGGCGTCGCTTTCTATCAATCCATCCATGGGCTGTTCAGTTCATTCTTGTTTTTCGGCATCGCCCTCATCAGTTTGGGATTGGGCTTTGGCCTGTATGAATACGTCGCCTACGAATTCCTGGTGGGGTGGAAGCCGGAGTTCGCCTTGCCCATAGCCTTGGCAGCGTGTTTCGGAGTGCCGCTGGTTGTCCTGCGCGTGGCTATGGATTCTTTGATCCAGCGAAGCTGTTTGTTGCCCGCGCTGGTGGACCGGGCCGGCGGCCTGTTCTTCGGTGCGATCACGTCACTCATCTGCGTGGGCGTGCTGGCCACGGCCATTCAAATGCTGCCTTTCGGCGGATCGTTCCTGAAATACTCGCGAATCCCCGGCGAAGTTAAGACCGATGACGGGCGATTCGAGCCTGAGGTCATGCAGGTCAACGCCACCCATGCCTTGGCCGGGGAGGATGCACATGTCTGGTTGAGCCCCGACCGTTTTGCCGCGGGCTTTGCCGGGATGCTGTCAGACGGAGTGTTCCAGGGGCAACGGCGGTTCCGCAATGACCATCCCGATTTGTTGCTGGAGATTGGGTGGTCGCAAGTGGTCAAGCCGGGCGTCATCGTGATGGCCAAACCGGGCACCGTTCAAGTCGAGCCCCTGCGAACCACCGACTATGTGTACAAGAAAACGGGCGGCACGCGGTCCAACCCCACGGTGGAATACGAACCGGTCCCGCCGAAGGCGGGCCATAGTTTCTGGACCCTGCTGCTCAAACCCGGTGCCGAGACCGCCAATGCAGACGGCCAAAAGCGCTTCACCCTGCCGCAAATCCGGCTGTTGGGCACCAATAAGTACGACGAGTGGATGCAACTGATACCCTGCGCCATTCGTGACGCCGACGATGCCGCCAAGCACGTTCGATCGACCCGCCAAGGAGGACGGGCCAATGTGCCGGTGCTCTTCGAGTTGTGGGAGCCCAGCGGCGATGGCGATATCGAAGTGGTGTTCGAGGTGCCGGACGGTTTCGTGCCTCATTCCGTGACCTACAAGACCGGGGCCCGGGCGTCGGTCAGCGCCCCGCGCGAGGATGATGTCTTCGTGCCGCCCTCGTCCGACAAGGAGGCGGCCACCGCCTCTGACGGGAAGGACGATTCGGGCAGCAAGCGATCGCGCCGGCGGGGCCGAAGCCGCCGATCCCGTTCTTCGGGCGACAAGGATAAGCAATCCAAATCCGGTGGAGGCCGAGTGAGCGGCTCGCGGGCCCGGGCGGACAAGTCCTTCTTCGGCCCGGATCTGCCCCTGGCGGTCAGCGATTATCAAAGCCTGGGCGGGGTGGATCTTGACCCCTCCAATCAGTCACTAAAAGAAGGAAGCTTTTACGCTCTGGTCACCACTCAGGACAAAGACTCCAACAATGCCAAGGCGCTTCACTTCCAGGTGCCCCAGGGCAAGCGTTTGCTGCACCTTAGCCAAAAGAACCTCAAAGCCGGCAGCACGTTGGGCAAGGCTTTGAATTTTGCGATCAAGTCAGTCCGCAATTATCTGGTGACGGATGATGCCGGTGAAAAGCATCAAATGGTGGGCCAATACGCCATCGCCAATGTGGACGGCGACGAAATCCTCGAAGTGCAATACTTTCCCAATCAGATCGGATCCATAGGCCGGGGTGTCAAACCGTTCACGGAGATCAAAGAGCGGCACCTCAACCAGCGCGACACACAGTTGGTTTTTCTGTTCCTGATAGACCAGGGCCGACAGGCGATCGAGTTCAGCACAGGCCGCGGACGGACCAGTCTTAAGTCATCCAACCTGATCGCAGAATAAAGCTGCATCCGAAAACGCAAGGGGCGCCCGGCGCCGGCGTGGGTCGGAGCCGACGGCCTCGAGTTGTCGAAGGTATTCGGCCAGGTCCGCCTCGCAGAACTGCACCAGGAACTCCGGACGGGCCGACGGATTGCGATTCATGATTCGATCGATGGTTTCTCTTTTGGTCATGGTCTTCATGGCAAAACGCTTTGTTGTAAAGGATGTCGCCGCTCCCTGGCTCTTCCGGTGACAACGCGGCGGTAGCATCATCGGCGCGAAATCGGGGATGTCTTTAGGGCGCTAAACCCCATCCCGTGCGAACTTATCCACGAATCAAACGGGCCGATCTTGCGCCGACACCGCGCAATTCTTGTCGGTTCTAGGCGCGGGCTGCACCGCCAGTCTTCTCCTAGCCCAGCCGGGCGCACCAGGCGGGTTCATTCCTGCGCTTCAACGGCGTTCGCATGGGACGTTCCGACCGACATCCGCGCCAAAAAAAAATATGCGCACGATCCGACCGGGTAACATCGGGCCAACCAAACCGTTGACCGTACCCGCCCCGGGGCGGTACGCTGCGCCCATGGCCGTGCGATTTCTTTGCCCCGGGTGTGACCAACCGCTGGAGGTGGACGACGAATGGGCGTCCAAACCGGTGGCCTGTCCGTATTGTCGCAAGACGGTCATGGTCCCTGCCGAGTCCACCTTCCGCCCCGAAACCGTTGGGCCGCAAGCGTCCCCCCTGGCTGGGCCACTCTCGTCGCCCGCTGATGAGATCGCAGCCCACGCCCGCGTTTCCAGGCCCAGCTCGCTGGCCCAATGGGCCTTGGGGCTGTCGGTCGCGGGCCTGGCACTCTGGCTGGCGTTTAGCTTCACCGCCGCCCCGAAGATCCGGGAGTTGGCCGGCCCGCAGGCCACCCCCGAAGAGCTTCAACAGGCCCTCTTGGAGCAGATCAGAAGCGGCACGCCCGATTGGATGGTCATGGCCTCGTTGACGGTTCTGGCGTCGTTGGCTGCGTGGGTGGCGGGACTGGTTTGCGGTATCATCGCCATGGCTCAGCCGAACCGATCGCGGTTGGCCGTAGGCTCGCTGGTGGTCAGCGCTCTGACCATCCTGTCCTGCTGCGTGGGGCCGATGTGATTCGCGGACGGCGTCCCTCTGATCGGTCTGCATCCCCATCTTCGTGCGTGGCTGCGGATGGACCAGCCCCCCCTAGAAGCCCTTCTTCCGGGCGATTCAAGCTATTTTAGACATCCTCGGAAATTGCGCGCAAATAGGCTTGACAGCGCCCGCGGGAATGATACAGTGCTGCTCTGCGCCGTGGGGTTTGCCCCAGGGCGTTCTGCTCTTTGACAAGTGAACAGGATAGTCGTCGTGAGAATGCGAGGGTGACCGCCATTGCACTATATGTGGTGGGTTGTCCTAAAAAGAACACCAGGTTTGGTGCCCTAACAGCGGGTGCCTCGCTTAGGTGCATAGGGTCCGCCAGGGCCCTGGGTCGGTCGGCCTTTGGGCCGGTTCGATCTTCTTACATTCTCACGAGTGCAAGTGATTGTGTAAGAGCCCCAAACGTAACTGACCGTCGTCGGCCTTTGGGTTGACGGCGTTTGGAAGCGAAACTCAAGTGAAGAGTTTGATCCTGGCTCAGAACGAACGCTGGCGGCGTGGCTAAGGCATGCAAGTCGAACGGGTGATGTTCCTTCGGGGATATCGCTAGTGGCGGACGGGTGAGTAATGCATGGACAACGTACCCTGGACTCGGGGATAGCGGCGGGAGCTTGCTCCCTTTGCGAAAGTGCCGGTAATACCCGATGACCCCGCGGAATCGCATGGTTCTGCGGGCAAAGTTCCGGCGGTCCGGGAGCGGTCCATGTCCTATCAGCTTGTTGGTGAGGTAACGGCCCACCAAGGCAACGACGGGTATCGGGTGTGAGAGCATGACCCGACACATCGGAACTGAGACACTGTCCGGACACCTACGGGTGGCTGCAGCAACGAATA
>JBHHVM010000085.1:0-10195 GCA_046754265.1 Phycisphaerae bacterium | reverse complement strand
GGCCGAAGCGAACCGCCGTGCCCACGTCGTGGGTCAAACGCATTCCGCGGTTGTGGCCGAGCCGATCTGAAGCGCCGCCGCGTCGAGTAGCGCGCTCAGCGTTTTCGCGTCCACGTCTTCGATGCGCTGGGCCAGGAACGATTTGACCTCGGTGACCACGTCGTCGTAAGTCGGTCCGCCGCCGGCGCTCTGCATGGTCTGCGGCTGACCCTTCATGTGCATCAGAACCACACCGGCCCGGCGTTGCGCGATCAGCCCAGCCAGTGCCGGATCGTCTCGCAGGGCCGAAATGTCGTTGACCACGTCGGCCCCGGCATCCATCGCAGCCTGCGCCACCGAGGCCAACCGCGTGTCGATGGAGATTACAATCTGGGGATGGGCCTCTCGAACCGCCCGGATCACCGGAACAGCCCGGGCAATCTGTTCCTCGCCCGATACCGGATCGGACCCGGGCCTGGTCGATTCAGGACCCACGTCGATGACCCCAGCCCCCTGGGCAACCATCTGCCCCGCACGCTCCAAAGCCCCGGATGGGTCGAGCCAAAGCCCCCCGTCACTGAACGAATCAGGCGTGACGTTCAGAATGCCCATGACCAGCGGGTGCCGAGTTCGAGTTGCGAATTGCGAGTTGCGAGCTGAGGGTGCCACGGCCACATTCTCACTTCTCACTTCTCGCTTTTCCACGTTCCGCGTTCCGAGTTCCGAGTTCGGTTATTCTTCTACCTGGTTCATCATCTCGCGAGCGCGGGCGGTGGCTTTGGCGACCTCCGCCGCCGGTAGAATCAGGCCGCGGGCCATGTCCTGCATACTGTTGCCGCTCTCGAGCGCCGAAAGGGCTTCTTCGGTTTCGGGCATCTGGATCACGAACAACCCGACCAGGGCACCGTCGGCGGTGAAGATGGGCAGGCCCGGCTCGACCGTCATGGCTCCCTCGGCCACGAACAGGTCGCGAGGCTTGTGGGCGATGGCCCCGATCCAACCTTCGGAGATGACGGCTACGCGGTCGAAAAACTTGCCCATGCGGCGAATGGAAAACGTGGGCGTGCCGATCTTGGCGTCGGCCCGCCTGGACAACTCGATGTGGGCATAGGGTTTTGACGCGGGCTCGTCGATCTTGACCCAGGCCAGGTCCAACTCCGTGTCGCGTGCCAGCAAAGTGGCGTCGACGCCCTCGGTGTCGTCGCCGACCAATACCTTAATGTCGGTAGGATTGGCGGTCACGCTCGAACCCATCCCGCGGGCCCTGGCCATCAAGGTAATCATGCCACCCAACTGGCTGTTGGCACACACCACCAACCCCGTGCCCTCGATCATCAGGCCGGTCACTTCAGTCTCCCGCTCCCGCTCGCCGCCGGGGCTTTTGACCTTGAGCACAAACTTGACCGTGACCAGGGCCGGCGATTTATCCTTGACCAAGGCCTCGTATCGCCCGCGGTCGATCTCCTGCGCCAAGGCGGTCGAGGTTCCCAGCAGAAGCACCAGGGCCAACATCCCGCAAGCGGCGAGTTCGAGTTGCGAGTGGCGAGTCGCGAGTTGCGCCTTTCGCCTTTCGACTTTCGACTTTCGACTTTGACGTTCCGCGTTCAACAAATATGGCATCAAGCTACTCCTTGGTTTGAGTGTCGTTTTTCGCCTTTCGACTTTCGTCTTTCGATTTTCGCTGTTCGGCCACCGGCTTCCAATCGGGCTCGACGTATTGGAAACGCGTTTGCACGCCGCGGAGCACGAGAAAAACAACGCGCTCCGGCTGATCGGCGGTGATCTTCTTCATGGCTTTTCGGTAGCTCTTGAGCCCTTTGACATCGTGTTGGCCGATGCGCTGAATCAGGTCACCGGGCCTGATGCCGCCCAGCCCCGCCCAGCCGGCCTGCTCCACCCGTTGCACCAGGACACCCTTGACGGTCTGGTCCCACCGACGTTCGTCGCGGTCGAAGAAGGTCAACTCCCGCACGGTCATCTCAAAATCGCGGTTGTTGTCCTGCCGGGCTTCGTCGGCCGTGATCCGAGTCCGCTCCAGGGCCACTTTGACCTCGACCTGCTGCCCGTCGCGCAGCACCGCCAACTTGGCTGCGTCACCGATGTCCAACTCGCGGACCTTGCGGGCCAGCAGGCCGGCGTCCTGCATGCCCCTGGGCCTGACCTTCTGACCGTTCAGCGACAAAATAATGTCACCTATATGCAGGTCGGAGTCGGCTGCTTTGGTATGCGGATAGACGCGGGTAATGCGAAAGCCCCGGGCATCGGGATCGCCCAGCTTCTTGGCCAGCTTGGCCAGGACCGGCTGGGTGGCCAGCCCGATCCACGCCTTGGGGGCCTCGCGCGGCGGATCGTCGTCCTCCTCCGGTTTGGGTTTGAGCAGGGTGAGTTGATTCTTACCCTTGCGATCAAAGGCCACCAGCAGGTATTCCGGCAGAGGGTCGGTCTCCATGGTTTTTTCGTACAGGGCCACGAAGTCGTCCAAGCCGACGATGGTCTGGCCGTCGACGCTCTTTAGAATGTCGCCGCGCTGCAAGGGGGGCTCAGCCAATTGGGCCGACCCGCCGGAGCGCACCCCGCTGATCAGCACACCGTCGGTGGTGTCCAGCCGGCGGTCGCGGGCCATCTTCTCGGTGATGTCCATGGCGGTCAGGCCCCACGCCCGGAACGAAGCTTCGTCGCCCCGGTCCTTCTTCAGGCGTTCGGTGACGATACTTGTCTCAATCTCGGCGTCACCGCGGGCGTAGCGGACCACCAGGTTGGAGCCCACGGGCGTATCGGCGATGTTCCGCAGCAGCAGGGGCACTTCTTCATCGAAGCGGACGGTCACGGGCCGGTTGTCCAGGCCGAGCAACAGGTCTCCGGGCCGGATACCCGCCGAGTCGGCAGGCCCGCCTTTGACCACCGAGTTGATCAGCACGCCCCGGGTCAGACCCGTCCGAACGATGGGCTTGAAACTCACCCCGATCCAACTGCGGGCCACGGCGCCCGACTCGATCAAGGCGTCGGCCACCCGACGGGCTAAGTTGGACGGCGTGGCAAAGCCCATGTCGCCGCCCATCACGTTGCCTCGCGTGTTGACGCCCACCACTTCGCCGGCCAAGTTGACCAGGGGCCCGCCGCTGTTGCCCGGGCTGATGGCCGCATCGTGCTGGATCCAGCGCGTAAACAGCCCGGTGCGCTGGCCACGTTCCAATTCCATGGCTTCGCCCTGGCCCACCAGAATGCGTTCCGTGTTCGAGACGATCCCCAGAGTGACAGAGCGCGACAGCGCCCAGGGGCTGCCCATGGCCATGACGTGGTCGCCGGTCTGGACCCGGGCCGAATCGCCCAGCACCGCCACCGGTACGGGGGCGTCGGGGTTGGTTCGCTCGGATAGCTCCAATTGCAGCACCGCCAGGTCCGTCAACGGATCTTCGCCCACCAGCTTGGCGCTGATTTCCTGCTTGTCGGCCAGCGTGCAACGGAACCGTTTGCCACGGCGAGTCACGTGGGCGTTGGTCAGCACGTAGCCTTGCTCCGAAATGATGGTGCCGCTGCCGGTGCTCTTGCCCTTACGCTCGTTGCCGCGCCAGTATCGTACGGTGACCACTTCTATGTTGACCAGGGCGGGGAAAACGCGGTCTCGGGCGGACTCGATTAGCCGGCGCATGTCCTGCCGCAACCGGTCGGCGCCGCGGCTCGCGTTGCCTTGAGTCGCCGAACAGCCCGACAATGCCCACAAGCTCAAGCAAGACATGGATACGCCCATCAGTCGGCTGGCTCTTGAAACGAGGGTGGCGTTGGCACCTCTGACCGGCATGAATGAATCCTCCTGCAATAACGGACCAGACATCCGGCCAAGCGTGGTCGGACCCCGCAAAGCAGTGTCGTCCACTCGGGGCCGATTATCAAGACGGGCCTGCCGTCAATTTCTGTCGCAATTGCTCAGGCTGCGACACCGGCATACAATCGCATCTTCGGTTGACTCCCGCGGCGCTAGGCGATAATCGGCCGCGGGTTGCCATTTCGACGAGAACGGCGACGGTGAGCAAGAAAAAGCACAAACGATCGGGCAACAAGAGCAAAGCCGGGCAGAAGCCGACGCCGGTGCGGAAACCGGCCCAGCGATCCGATAGGGCCAAGGATCTGCCCGTGCCTCGGCCGTGGGCGTTCCGGGCCGTTCTGGTGTTGGTCGTATTGGCGGGGGCCGGTCTTGGCGTTGTGTTTTGGGGTTCACCATCGGCGCCGATCCAAGATGAGATCACCCTCCGGCGCTTGGACGAACTCGAGCCGCAACTGGCGGCCCATCTGCTCACGCTCATCGAGGCCTGTCGGGAAAACCCCAATGCCGCCGACGCGTGGGCCACACTTGGGCTGGCCTATGAAGCCAATACGCTCTGGGATGAGGCGTTGCCGTGTTACAAAAAGGTGGTCGCGCTGGACCCCACGCACAAGTTGGCCCGCTATCACCTGGGCATGGCTTTGGACGAGCTCGACGACTACGGCCAGGCCTTGGAGCACTGGCGCCGGTTGCTGGTCGACTATCCTGATTTTGCGCCTGCCCATCACCGGCTGGGCGATCGTCTATTGGACAAAGGCCGGACTCAAGAGGCCATTCAGGCGTTTCAGCGGACCATTGACTTGCTTCCCCAGGCTGCCGAGGGCTACGTCGGATTGGGCGACGCGTTCCTGCGGATGGGGCGGCACGCCGAAGCGACGCCCCTCCTCCAAAAAGCGACTCAGCTCAACCCACGCTATCGAATGGCCCATTATCTGCTGGGCCTGGCCTATCGCGGGTTAGGGCGCATCGATGAAGCCCGGCGAGAGCTGACCCTGGGGGCCGACGCCTGGCGCCAATACCTCCCCGATGCGTGGGCCCCGCGATTGGCCGAACACGCCCGCCGCCTGGACGATTTGACCGACCGGGCCCGCGAACTGGCCTCCGCAGGCCGGGCCCCCGAGGCGGTTCAGCTCCTGGAGGACTTGCTCCAATGGCACTCCGACAACGCGTTCCTGCTCAACAACCTGGCCAGTATCTATCTGCAACAAAAAAAATGGGACCAGGCCAGCCGTCTGTTGCACCGGGCCGAGGGCCTGGCCGACACCCACTTTGCCACCTACATCAATCTGTCTTCCTGGGCGATACAGACCGGGCAACTGCCCCGGGCCTTGGCTTATGCCGACCAGGCAGTCAAAGCAGCCCCCAACGTGGCCCAGTCATTCGTGGCCCGTTATCATGCCCTTCGGGGCTTGGGCCGCGTGGATCAAGCCCTCAATGATCTGCGTAGCGCCGTGCAACTCGACGCCAAGGACCCCCGAATCGCCATGGAACTGGCCAACCAATACATGATGCTGAACCGCCCGGCCGAGGCGTTGCCCCAATATGCCGAAGCGATCCGCCGCAACCCGTTCCAGGTCACCCCCTATTTGGGATTGTGCGAGTCCAATGCCAGGCTGGGTCGCTTCCAGAAGGCGTCGGACGCCTTGCAGGCGGCCGAACGCGTGGCCCCTGGAGACCCGATGGTCGCATCGGCCAGACAAAGGCTGCGGCAGGCACAGAACCGATGAGCGCTTCCAGGACCACCCACCGATTCTCTTGTCGCAACTATCACAACGCTGCGGGCCTGGGCAGACTCATGCCATTTCCAGCGGGGTGGCATCCCTTTGGGCGTGCCATGGCCACGCTTGCGTGGCCATGCGGATGGCGACGAACACCGCCTCATAAACCATACTCACGCAAGCGTGAGCATGGCACCCGTCTACACAAAATGCCATCAAGCTTCATGGATGTGGTTCTAGGCTGGCTGGGTTGTTGGACGGCCCTGGCGGCCGCCCTGCTCGCCGGTTGCAGCAAGCAGGATGCCACCTCCTCGACCGGTACGGTGACTTCCAAGCCCCAACCCGCCGCCGGTCCACCCTGGTTTGAGGAAAAAGGGCCTGCCCTGGGAATCGAATTCGTCCACACTATCGGTCAGCCAGGCCAGTTCTACTTCCCGGAAAACGTGGGGTCGGGCGGAGCCCTGTTCGACTTCGACAGCGATGGCTGGCTGGACCTGTATCTGCTTCAGGGACGCAGTTTGGCACCCGGCGCCACCGCCAAATCCGGCAATCGCCTCTATCGCAACAAGGGCGACGGCACCTTCGAGGACGTGACCAAGGCGGCCGGTGTGGGCGACACGCGCTATGGAATGGGCTGTGCCTGCGGCGACTATGACAACGACGGAGATATCGACCTTTACGTCACCAATCTCGGCCCCAACATCCTGTATCGCAACAACGCCGATGGAACCTTCACCGATGTGACGGCTGAATCCGGCGCCGGAGACGCCTCCTGGGGGACCAGTTGCCTGTTCGCAGACTATGACCTGGACGGCCACGTGGACTTGTTCGTGGTCAATTATGTGCGGTGGCGGGCGGATCAGGAACTGGTTTGCAGCTCGCGCGACGGGTTGCGGGATTACTGCTCACCGAAGCATTACAACGCCCCGGCCCGCGACACCTTGCTGCACAACAACGGCGACGGCACCTTTACGGATGTCACCGAGGCGGTCGGCATCAGCAAGGCTTTCGGTAACGGGCTTGGCGTGGCCTGTGAGGACTTCAATAACGACGGGCGCCTAGATCTCTACGTGGCCAACGACCAGATGAACAACCAGTTGTGGATCAGCACGGGCGACCCCCGCGCCCCGCGATTCAGCGAAGAAGGGCTCCTGGCCGGTTGCGCGGTCAATCAACAGGGTGTGGCCGAGGCGGGCATGGGCGTGGCGGTGATGGACCTGGGCGACGACGGCGATTTCGACTTGTTCATGGTGCATCTTCGCGAGGAGACCAACACCTTCTATGAAAACATCAACGGCATGTTCGTCGATGTGACCGCCAACATCGGACTGGCCGGTCCCAGCCTGGGATTCACGGGATTTGGCGTGGGCTTTGCGGATTTCGATCACGACGGCCTGCCGGACGTCTACGTCGCCAACGGGCGCGTGAACCGGGCCAGCGAGAAGTGGGATCCCAACGATCCCTACGCCGAGCCCAACCAACTAATTCGGGGCGTGGCCCCGGGACGTTTCGAGGAGGTCATGCCGAGAGGTGGCACCGCCCGATTGCTGGTCGGGTCCAGCAGGGGGGCGGCCTTTGGCGACATCGACAACGACGGCGACGTCGATGTGGTCGTCTCCAACATGAACCGCAGGCCCTTTATTTTGATGAACGTGGCGCCCAAAAAGGGCAACTGGGCCATGTTTCGCGTGCTGAACCCGCACGGCAGCCCGGCCGTAGGGGCCCGGTTGGCCATTCAAGTGGGTCAGCGCAAGCAGTGGCGCGCCGTCCAGCCCGGTTACGGATACTGCGTCAGCAACGACCCGCGAGTTCATCTAGGCCTCGGATCGGCCACCACCGTCGATAAGGTGACCGTCCGCTGGCCCGGTGGGGGCGAAGAGTCGTTCGGACCCTTCGCCGCCGGCAAGGTCCACACCCTGAAGCATAATCCCTGAACACTTATCCCAAGACCAAGCGAGCCGCGAACTTCAGTTCGCGCGGGCGGCATCATTCGAGGTCGTGCCCAAGGCCCCAAGCCGGCTATGGAGCGATTGCTGCGGTCGCCGACGCGGGTGATTCCGACGTCATCTCCCAGAGAGTCCGTAACCGCTGCTCTAAAGTGTGAGCTTCGAGCACCTGTCGGCCGGCCGGTTCAATTGCCTGGCGTCGCTGATCTTCATGACGGGCCAACGACTGAGCCCGGGCCACCAGTTGCTTCGGGGTGCCCCCTTTTGGCACACTCGACAGGACCGAAGCCAAGTCGGGGTGGGCCTCCTCCAACGCCCCAGCCGGTGCCGGGCAAATCGGACAGCCGCCCGCAGCCAGGCAGTCCAGGGCACCTTGAACCATCCGTTCGTGCAACCAGGGCCAGACGGACACGGTCGCGCCGTTGTAGACTCGGTTCCATTCGTCCGCCCGATGGACTGCACCGCCCAAGCTGACGCCCGGCGCCGGTTCGGACGACCATCCCTGGCCCCAAATCGTCACGCCGAACCCACTCCGGGCCAGCGCTCCAGCGACGTACCGGACCGCCGCGGTGGGGGCCAAGCGGTGTGCGACCAGTCGCTCGAAGCGGGCGGTCAAGTCCTGATCGCCCAGTCGGACGCCGCTCTTGCGTTGGGCCTGTTGCAGCGCCCGCCTCGGTGAATCAGGGGTCCAATCGCCGATGCCGTCCGCGACCGTCCTGACGAGTTGTTCCCAGAGGCGGATGTGACTGGCCAAGGTGATATTGGCGGCCTGGGCATCGGCTTCGACCGCGTCGGCGCACAGCGCCACGTCGCATCCGAATTGTTGGCGCTGAGTTTCGTCCAAAGTAACGGGCTTGAACACCTGCGGATCCGTGGCCCGCTCGAGCAGGTGGACTTTTCGGCGGTCGGCACCCGCCTGAATCAAGGCTTCGACCAGGCGAGTGCCCGCGGCAAATATCGGCCCGCCCGAATCGGTGCTAGCCACAACCTCGGCCGGGACGCTGTCGGCCGAGATCAGCCACGAACCGGCGGGCAGGTTTCTCGGAAGACATTGCCCTAACGGGCCCGGCAAGCAATTGATCAGCAAGACGCCATCGGGTCGGTGGTCGGCCAGCAACCCGAGTCGAGCCACTGCGTGACACTGATCCGGCCGCCGGGGCGTACAGCCCGCCGCCGGCCAACCCTGTCCGTTTAGCGTTTCCACGATGCGCTCGACCAGATCGCCCGCTTCGGGCCTGGGGTCCCGCGAGACCACGGCCAGGCGAGGCCTGTCGGAAGTGGCGTCGGGCACGTGCTGTCTCAAGCGCCGCCCGGCCGAGTCAGCCAGGGTGGCTTGATGGGCCCCGACCCGTTGCCCCGCAGCCTCGAGGGTCCGGCCCATCTGCTCAGCGCTGGCAGCGTTGTGCCGGGGCAGGGGCAACATCTGCACCGGAAACTCCAGGCCTGGCACAGCCACGAAGAGGTCGGCCAACGCCGGCCCCAAGTCCGATCCGGTGCAAAAGACCAGGCGCCTCTTGCGAATCAACTCGGCGTAGTCGTGAAGACCCATCGCCAGCTTGAGGGCGGCAGGGTCGGATTCATGAATCAAGACGGCGCAATGGCCGGGCAGGCGGCCGACTAGCAGCAAGGCTTCGCGCCCCGTCCCGATGCCGGGCAGCAGCACGTTGCCGCCTCGGGGCACGAATTGACCGAACATCGCCTCGGCGCTGACCGACGGCATGCTGGAATCGCCGAACCACCGGCTGACGCCGTCGGACCCGGTCACCAGCAGCGTCTCAGTCCCGTCTCGCCCGGTGGCGGTGATCGTTCCGGCAGGGATCGATTCGGATTCGAGCCGGCGGGCCAGTGGCGCATCGACCTCTACCAGGGCCGAGCAATTCACCTCGAATCGCCGGGCATGGGATTCGGGCAGGGGGGATTGGGTCATGGCCTCATCCGTGACCGGTGGGCAGCGTTCAGGATCGCAGCCGCATCACCATCATCACCAACAGAAACCCCAACCAACTCACCCAAGCCAGCGACGCCACGACAAGAGGCCAACGAGGCAGGGGCGGGGCATCACCAGCCGGCACGGCGGGATCATTCCAATTCGGACCCGCCGAGGTTTGGGCGGAGCCCGTCGCGCTGTTGGTGTTCGAGTTTCGATTCTCCATACTTGGGTTTTTCGATTTCTCACTTCTCACTTCTCACTTCCCCCATCCCCAATGTCCTGATCCGCCCGGCCAATGAGTACCGGCAGGCTCAGCGTCTCAGCCCCCGGCAGGTCGGTCTTGATGGTCACGGTTGCCCGGGCTTGATCGGGTCGGGCTGTTTGGGTCAAAGCGATATCCAAGTAGCGAAAGCCCGTCGGCGCGTCGGGCCGATCGACGACTTTCGCCTCTACATAGTCTTTATCGACCGAGACATCAAGGATTGCGAAGTTCTCCAGAGCGGGGTTTTTCAGAAAGACCGCCCGGTGCAAGGATGCATCGCCTGTTTTGGTGCCCAGCAAGACGATGGGCGGATCGATCTTGACGCGCGGAGCCACAAAAGCGAACACCGGCACGTGGACGATCGGCTGAAGCGGGCTGTTGGTCCGGATGTTTACCAACGTCCCCAAAGACCCGTCCACCGCGTCCTCAGCAATCCGGATCTTGATCGTGTACCGGCTCTTGTCGTCGTTGGGTTCGATTTCCGTTTCCAGGCTGGGCCCCGCCGTGGCCTCGAACACCTCGAAAGGTTGGCCGCTTACC
>JBHHVM010000084.1:0-10200 GCA_046754265.1 Phycisphaerae bacterium | reverse complement strand
GGGCGGCCCAGGTCCTTGGGACGTGGGGGACGGGTTATTGCGTTATCTTGCAACCTGCTGGAGGATCGTGCAGAATCCTTGGCCCATGCTGGGTTCGCCGGATGGAGGCGTCGACTAATGCCTGACAACCCGATTCTCACGGAAACCGTAGACCGGATAGGCATCGTCCGCATCAATCGGCCCAAGCAGCTCAACGCTCTGAATCTGGAGCTGATGGAACAGCTCGTGGACGCCTTGGAAGCTTTCGATGCCGATGACGACATTCGGGTCATGGTGTTGGCCGGCAACGAACGGGCATTCGCAGCCGGGGCGGACATCAACGACATGGTGGATTCTTCCGTCATCGAGCAATACCGGCGTAACCAGTTCGCCCGTTGGGAGCGGATCAGGCGTATCTCCAAGCCCATCGTGGCAGCCGTGTCCGGTTTCGCGCTGGGCGGGGGGTGTGAGCTGATGATGCACTGCGACGTGATCGTCTGCTCAGACACTGCCAGGATCGGCCAACCGGAAATCAACCTCGGCGTCATGCCGGGGGCGGGCGGCACACAGCGTCTGACCCGGGCGGTCGGCAAAGCCACAGCCATGGACGTGATCCTGACCGGTCGGTTTCTCACCGCGGCCCAGGCCCTCGACTTCGGGTTGGTCAGTCGCGTGGTCCCGGTAGAACACTTCTATAGCGAAGCGATCAACGTGGCCCGCACCATCGCCGAGAAACCTCCGCTGGCACTGCGCCTGGCCAAAGAGGCGGTGCTCAAAGCCCACGAACTATCGCTTTCGGCGGGCCTGGAGTATGAACGAAAACTCTTCTACATGCTCTTTGCCACGCAGGACCAAAAAGAAGGCATGCGGGCGTTTGTGGAGAAACGCAAGCCGGAGTTCAAGGGGCGGTAGCGGTCGCTCATCTTCGAGGAGTCACGATCCGATGGCAGACGCCTTAGCCACCATCACGACCACAATCGCCAACTCCGTCTGCACTATCACCCTCAACCGCCCCGACTCGCTCAATGCCTTTAACGACACCATGAAGGCTGAGCTGCTCGGGGCGCTCAAGCAAGCTGAGCGCGACGCTTCGGTGCGGTGTATCGTCATCACCGGGGCTGGGCGGGCGTTTTGTTCCGGTCAGGACCTGGCCGACCTGAAGGAGCGCTATGCCGGAGATGACCCGCCGGAGTTGGGCCGGATGCTTCGCCAGGCCTACAACCCGTTGATTCAGAAAATGAGGGCCGTCGAAAAGCCGATCATCGCCGCGGTCAACGGGGTGGCGGCCGGGGCGGGGTGCAGTTTGGCGCTGGCCTGTGACTTGCGGATCGCGTCAGAGAAGGCCTCCTTCATGGAGGCGTTTATCCACGTCGGTCTGATCCCCGATTCGGGCAGCACGTTCTTTCTGCCTCGGTTGGTGGGTGTGGGCAAAGCATTGGAAATGTGCTTCACCGGGCAAAAAGTGTCGGCTAAGGAGGCCCTGGGCATGGGGTTGGTCAATCGGGTCGTCCCGCCCGAACAGCTTTCCGAGGCCACCCTGGAACTGGCGGCCAAACTCGCCAAGCTGCCCACCAAAGCCATCGGCCTGACCAAACGGCTGATCAACCAATCGTACAGCCAAGACCTGGCCGCCCAACTCGAAGCCGAAGCCTTCGCCCAGACCACAGCCGCCAAGACTGCCGACCATATCGAGGGCGTGCGGGCTTTCCTGGAAAAGAGACCCCCCCAATTCGGCGGGAAATGACTATGCCAACCGTTGGCATCATCGGCGCAGGGACCATGGGGGCTGGTATTGCCCAAGTGGCGGCTGCTCACGGGTGGGAGGTTCGGTTGCTGGAGGTCGATCCCGCGGTGGCACGCGAAGCGGTGGTTGGCATCGGCACACGATTCGACCGGCTGGTCGAAAAGGGCCGATTGAGCGCGGAGCAGGGCCGGTCCGCGACGGACCGACTGGCAGTAGCCAATGGACCCGATTATTTTGCCGGGGCTGATTTGATCGTCGAAGCCGTGGTCGAAGACCTGAGCGTCAAGGCAGAGGTTTTTAAGACGGTGGCGGCTGCGGTCGGCCAGGACTGCATCCTGGCCAGCAATACGTCTTCCCTATCGATTTCCAAAATAGGTCAAGCCAGCCGACAGCCCGCCCGGCTGGTGGGCATGCATTTCTTCAACCCGGTGCCGCTGATGCCGCTGGTCGAGGTGGTGACCGGATCAAAGACCGACCCAGCAGCGGCTAAGACGGTGGCCAGAATCGCCCAAGACTGGGGCAAGACGGTGGTGCGTTGCAAAGACACCCCGGGCTTCATCGTCAATCGCGTGGCCCGCGGGTATTACCTGGAATCGCTGCGCATGCTCGGCGAGGGCATTGCCGGGATCGACGAGATCGATGGCATCATGAAGCGCTTGGGCGGCTTTGCGATGGGCCCGTTTGAGTTGATGGACCTGGTGGGCATCGACGTCAACTACACCGTCTCCTGCTCGGTCTACGACCAACTTAACAAGCCGGCCCGCCTCAAACCGCACCCGCTTCAACGGCAATTGTTCGAGCGCCGACATCTGGGCCGAAAGACCGGCCGCGGGTTCTACACCTATGAAGACGGCGCAGCCCTGCCGGCCGTCCCCGTCGAACGCAGCAGTTTCGACTTTCCGAACGGCGTGCAAGAAGCCGTGCAGGTCGTTTGCGCCCAAGCCATCGAAGACCCCGGTTCGCCAACCGAGCAATACGTTTTTGCCCGCGTGCTGGCTGCGATCATCAACGAAGCCGCCCTGGCCTACGACGAAGGCGTAGCCACGTCCAACGATATCGACACCGCCATGAAGACGGGGACGAAATATCCGCATGGGCCTCTGGAATGGGCCGACCGAATCGGCTTTGAACGGTGCCGCCATCTGCTCGACGCGCTGAACGCACAAACCGACGATGGCCGATTCGCCCCAGCCGGGCTGCTGCGACGGTGACCGGCACGCTTTCAGACGGTAACCGGCGGCTGCCAAGCCTCACCGGGCTCACGGCAATCGCCATCGCGCTGCTGGCATGCATCGTGTTCTTCGCCAGGACCCGGGCTTACGGCCTGATGGGCCTGGACGCCTACCCCATTATCATTGCCAGTCGCGTGCAATCGTTCGCCGACCTGCTGGGCACGGTGACCGAAAAGTTGATGGACGGGCGATACCCGTGGGATTTTTACAGACCCCTGCTTAACGCCACGTTTGCGTTGGATCATGCCTTGTGGGGCCTCAAACCGGTCGGCTATCAACTGACCGACGCGATACTTTTTGGCGGGTGCAGCCTGGCCATCTATCTGCTGGCGACTCGCCTGCGACCCGGCACCAGCCGAATCGTCCCCTGGGCAGCCATGGCCTTTTTTCTGCTGCACCCCCTGTCGGTCGAGATCGTGCCCGCGCCGCCCCGTCGGGCGGAGTTGCTGTGCCTGCTGTTGATGACCCTGGCGCTGGCGGTGCAGATCGATCCGCGAAGGTTGGCAAAACGCGGCTGGCCTCCGCTGCTGCCGGGCGTTTTGTCACTCCTGGCCATGGCTGGCAAGGAAACCGGGCTCACCATGCCTGCCCTGGCCTTTGCAGCGGTAGTCATTTATTCCCCCCGACCCGGCTGGGTCCAACGCGAGCGACACGCACTTGTCGCTTGCCTGCCTCACTTGACGGCGTTCGGCATCATGATGACCGCCCGATTGGCCGTGCTGGGCGGCATGGGCGGGCACCCCGGCGGCGGCATCACCAAGGGGTTCAGCGAATGGCCCGGGACGCTGCTTCGCGTCCTGTCCCTGATCGTCGCCCCCCAGCCGCCCCTTCAGCGCCGGCATCTGGCCATCGGCCTGGCCGTCCTGGCCCTGGTCGGCTGGATGCTGGTGGGATTCGTTCAGTCAAGAAGCACAGCCACCGTCAATCCAAAGAGCACAAAGGGAACTGGACGCTGCCATGCCGTGGCATTTACAGTGATATGGCTGGCAGGATTGACCTGGACCACCGCGTCGGCCGGCCGATTCGACGTCTGGTACGCGTTCATGCCCATGGCCGCGGTGGCCGTGCTGGTCGGCCTGGCCACAGACGGTGCCGTCTGCGGAATCCGGTGTCGGAGCATCGCCTTGCGAGCATCGGGCGGACTAGCCCTATCAGCCATGATCGCGTTAACCGTGTGGCTCGGCGCGTACTCCCCCCTTGTGCATCGGTACACCGAATACGAACGGGCCACAGCCGCCAGCGACGAATTCTTCGCATCGTTGGCCACTGGAATCGAGCGGACCCCTGATGCAGTCTATCTAGCCGCCCCTCCGTTTCCGCACAAAGTCACCGTGCCGCGAGAGCAGGTGGGCATCCGGGCCGCCGCGATTCTGGCGGATCATTCGCTTCAAGCCTGGGCGGACCTGACTTTCCCGGACCGACGCATTCGCGTGATCGCCGGCGACCCCCGCCAACACCCGCCGCCCGCGCATGACGAACTGGTTGTGGTGATCGGGCCGATCAAACCGGGGTTCGAGGGACGATTTCAGCCACGTCTTGGTGGCGACGATTCGGGCTGATACAATCCAGCCGCCCGGCGCGGTACCCCGCGTCCCCAGGCAACGGATCGGAACAGGTTGACTATGCGAAAAGCAGCCCTCATCGACGCGGTGCGCACCCCCATCGGACGCTACGGTGGGGCACTGGCCAAGGTCCGACCGGACGACTTGGCTGCCCTGGTCATCCGCACGGTGGTGGACCGCACCGGCATCGATGCCGCCTTAATCGAGGACGTTTACTTCGGGGCCGCCAATCAAGCCGGTGAGGATAACCGCAATGTCGCGCGAATGGCCGCCCTGCTCGCCGGTCTGCCGGACACGGTGCCGGGCTGCACGGTCAATCGGCTGTGCGCTTCGGGACTCGAAGCCATCAATATCGCCGCCCGCATGATCGAGGCCGGCTGCGGCGACGTGTTCATCGCCGGGGGGACGGAAAGCATGTCCCGGGCCCCGTTCGTGTTGGCCAAGGGGCAGGTTGCGTTCGATCGCCGGGCGGAAATTCACGACACGACCATCGGCTGGCGGTTTACAAACCCGGAATTGGCCAAGCAGTATTATCCATTCGGCATGGGCGAAACGGCTGAAAACGTCGCCCGCAAATACGAGATCGGGCGAGAGGCTCAAGACCGATTCGCCCTGGAAAGCCAACAAAAGACCCAGCGGGCCATGGAGTCGGGGCGATTCGACGACGAAATCGTGCCGGTCGAGGTTCCCCAGCCCAAGGGCGCCGCGGTCGTCGTCAACCGCGACGAACACCCCAGGCCCGACACGACGCGGGAAAAGCTGGCCAAGCTGCGCCCCGCGTTCGCCAAAGACGACCAAGGCACGGTGACGGCCGGCAACTCGTCCGGCATTAACGACGGGGCTGCTGCGGTCCTGCTGGTCGAACTTGAAACCGCCAAGAAACTGGGCCTCAAACCCCTGGCTGTGGTCGGCCCATCGGCGACGGCCGGCGTCGATCCTGCCTGCATGGGCCTGGGCCCGATTCCCGCCACGCAAAAAGTGCTCCAACGGGCCAACCTGTCGGTTAGCGACATCGACATCATCGAACTCAACGAAGCCTTCGCCGTCCAGGCCCTGGCCTGCATCCGCGAATTGGGATTGGAACGGGCTACGGTCAATCCCAACGGCGGCGCCATCGCCCTGGGCCATCCCCTGGGTTGCACCGGCGCCCGCCTGGTCACCACCCTGCTCCACGAAATAACCAAGACCAAGGCCAAGCGCGGTCTAGCCACCCTGTGCGTCGGCGTCGGCCAAGGCGTCGCCACGATCATCGAGGCCCCGTAACGGCCCGTCCTGGCGTTGGCGGCCCAATTCACCCCATGTATGCGTATTCCCGCGGACCTGCACGTCGATTATACTGCCCCTGCCCCGCCGGCATGTGTAATCGCGACGGTCGGCGGTGGCAGTAACTTGACTACCCGGCTGGTGGAATCCCAGCCATCCGACAGGATGAATCCAATGAGCGCCGGAGTCGCCACCCCCGAAGAGCTGAAGATGGACTGGAGCCTCAAAGAGGACCCGGACCGCCTCGCGGAGTTCCAAGCCCGCATCCAGGCCGTGCATCTGATCGAAGCCGACGATTGGATGCCGCACAACTACCGCGTGGGCATGCTGCGAATGTGCGAACACCACGCCAACTCCGAAATCGTCGGGGCCCTGCCCGAAGGTGAGTGGATCACCCGGGCCCCCAGCCTGCGGCGCAAACTGGCCCTGGTCGCCAAAGTGCAAGACGAAGTGGGCCATGGACAGATGCTGTATCGCGTCTCGCAGGATTTGGGCAAACCCCGCGACCAGATGCTCCGCGACCTGATCACCGGCAAGACCCGCTACCACAACGTCTTCAACTATCCCGCCCCGACGTGGGGCGACGTGGCCATGATCCAATGGCTGGTCGATGGGGCAGCCATCCTGAATCAAAAGAGCCTGGCCGAGGGCAGCTACGGGCCTTACGTTCGCACCATGAAACGTATCAACATGGAAGAGGCCTTTCACTTCAAGAGCGGGGAAGACATGGTGCTGACGCTCATGAGCGGCACCGCCCGCCAGAAGCAGATGGGCCAGGATGCTTTCGACCGCTGGTGGAGCCCCTGTTTGATGTTCTTCGGCCCCCCGGACAAGGAATCCACCAAGACCGGCCCCTTCATGCAATGGCGTATCAAGACCAAGACGAATGACACGCTGCGTCAGTCATTCGTGGATCGCTTCGCCCCAGCCGCCCTGGCCTTGGGGTTGAAAATTCACGTAGCCAACAAGGACGAAAACGGTCTGGTCCGGCAAAAGGCCGACGGCTCGCCGGATCAGGTCATCGACGAGAAGATCGGCCTGAATCAGGCGACGGGCCATTGGGACTTCACCCAGCCCGATTGGGATGAATTCTATCGGGTCATCAAGGGCAACGGGCCGTGCAACAAGCAGCGCGTCGCGTTGCGGCGTTTTAGCTACGAACAAGGCCAATGGGTCCGCCAGGCCGTGATGGGCTACGCCGGGTTGCCCCCGTCAAGGAACTGAATTCGATGACCACCCGCCAAACCGAGTTGATCGCGCGAGCAAGCCCGGTGCCGTTTGCATCTAGCCAGTGTCACTTCGGGGGTGCCATGGCCACGCTTGCGTGGCCATGCGGATGGCGACGAACTCGTCTCCAAGACCATGCTCACGCAAGCGTGAGCATGGCACCCGGCAAGGCAAGAACGCGTTCAACCTTCCAGGAAGTGGTACCAGCATAGCGAGAACCCGACGTGTCCAAGATTCGACAAGAGTTCCAGGCCGGTGCCGGCGAGTTGGCCACACCGCCGGAAACGGACTCTCAACCCTACGAGGTTTTCATCCAACTGACCCGAGGCCAGCCCCACAGCCACGCCGGAACGGTGGATGCGGTGGACGGTCAGATGGCCATGGAGTACGCCCGCAAACACTATGGCCGGGATCAGGAATGCGTTCACATGTGGGTCGTCCCCCGCGAGGCCATCATCAGCGTCGGCTACGACAAGGACATCATCTGGCCGGTGACCGATCAGGGCTATCGACTGGCCCGAGGCTATGCCGCCGACGTCCGCCGCAAGTGGGAGCACTTCCGGTCCCAAGAGGACGTGGACGCTTATCAACGGGAAGACATCAAAGAGGCGTTTTAGGGCCGAAAGGTCACGAGGCCAATATCGTGGACACCATACCCGACGAACTGACGAAGCCGCTTACCGAACTGCTGTTCTCCATCGCCGACGACAAGCTGATGCTGGGTCACCGGGCGTCGGATTGGACGGGTTTGGCCCCGATCCTGGAAGAGGACATCGCCTTCTCAGCCATCTCTCAGGAAGAGATCGCCCACGCTTCGGCGTTATACGTATTTTTGGCGCCCCTTCTGAACCAAAACCCCGACGCCCTCGCGTTTGCCCGATCCGCCGACCAGTTCCGTTGTGCCGAATTGACCGAGCTGACCGACGACTTCGACTGGGCCCGCGCCATCGTCCGACAGTTCTTCTGCGATCATTTGGACGTGCTTCGCCTGGAGCGGTTGGCCCGCTCCTCACACAAACCCCTGGCTGCGCTGTCGGAGCGTCTCCGCGCCGAAGAAACGGTCCACGTCGATCACGCCGACACCTGGATGGTCCATCTGGGGGGTAGCAGCGACGGCAAAACCAGAATGCAGGCCGCCCTAGACGCCCTGGGCCCGCGCGCAACCATGCTGCTCGAACCCAGCCAAGGGGTCGAGCGCCTCGAAAAGGCAGGCCTCTATCCCGGCAACAGCGCCGATTTATTCGCACGATGGTCCACTGACGTGGGAAGCGTGATCCAACGGGCCGGCTTACACTGCCGACTCGATCCGCCGCCAGCAGATGCCGTCGGCGGTCGGCGAGGCCAACGCAGCGACGATTTCGCCGCCCTGCTGGATGAGATGAGCGAGGTCTATCGCATCGAACCCCTAGCCGCCTGGTGAACCACCCCATGTCCGTCACCCAGGCCATCCTGGACGCCTTGCGAACCATCGACGATCCGGAAATGCCCATCAGTATCGTCGATCTGGGCATCGTCGAGGACACCCGCTTTGACCCCTCGACCCGCCAGGTGGATATCGACCTCCTGCCCACGTTCGTGGGCTGCCCCGCCCTACCCATGCTCGAGCAACTCATTACCGAAAAAATCGGCGGCCTGGACGGGATTGACCGGGTCAACGTCCATTTCATCTTCGACCCGCCCTGGACGGTGGACCGCATCACCGAGACGGGCCGAGCCTCGCTCAAGAAGATCGGCGTCACCGTCCCGAGCCGCCGTGATTCTGAGCCCACACAGGATCTGGTCCAGATCAACCCCCCACCCACCTGCCCCTTCTGCAACGCCACCGACGTCCTGCTCACCAGCCCCTTCGGCCCCACCCGCTGCCGAATGATCTACCACTGCAACGCCTGCAAGAACGCCTTCGAGCACATTAAACGGGTGTAACCGGACGGGGGTGGGTATGATTCATCTTTCTTGGAGCACCACCCTGTGACATCCATCCGGGCTGAAACATCCGATGACTACGCAGCCATCGACTGGCTCAACGATGCCGCGTTCGGCCAACCCGGTGAAGGTCGCTTGGTCCGGGCGCTCCGCAGCAAGCCCTACTTCGACGCCGGGCTCTCGCTCGTCGCCGAAACCGGCGCCCGGATCGTGGGCCACATCTTGTTTAGCCCCAATCGAATTGAGCGCGACGACGACGGCTTCGACGCCCTGTCCCTTGCGCCCATGTCCGTCCTGCCGGAATTCCAGAACCAGGGCATCGGGTCGCAGCTTGTGCGACGCGGTTTGGACGCTTGCCGCCGGGCGGGCCACCGAATCGTCATCGTGGTGGGCCATGTGATTTACTATCCGCGCTTCGGCTTCACGCCGGCCGCCGAACACGGGATTCTGCCTCCCTTCGACGTTCCACCCGAGGCGTTCATGGTCTTGGAATTGCAGCCCGGTTCCCTCCGGGGGGTTCACGGCACGGTGCGCTACCCACCCCCGTTTTCACAGGTCTGACCCCACCGCCTACCCGCTGGCGAAATCGCCGCACCCGTGCTATAGTTTGCCAGGGGCCGATTCCAAACCCAGGGCCAACAGGAGCTATTCGCGCCCGATGCCTAGAAAGTCGATTCAGCCAGACCACCCCGTTGAGGAACTCTCAATCCTCAACGAGCAGGGCCAAGCCGACCCGGACCTGGCGCCCAGCCTGAATCCGGACGTGTTGCTGAAGGTCTACCAGGCCATGCTCCTGACCCGCAAGCTCGACGAGCGTATGATCGCCATGCAGCGCCAGGGCGAGATGGGGACCTTCGCCCCGGGCCGAGGGCAGGAAGCCGCCCAAATCGGTTCCGTCTTTCCACTCAAAAATACCGACTGGTTCTCACCGTCCTATCGCTCATTCGGGGCCCAGCTTTGGCGGGGCTGGTCCATCGAGCGACTCATGCTGCTCTGGGACGGGTACTTCGAGGGGTTTACCGTTCCCGAGGGCGTCAACGACCTGCCCTTTTCGATCGTAATAGGCTCGCACGTGCCCATGGCGGTGGGCGTGGCCATGGCCCAGCGCTACCGCGGGTCCGACTCGGTGGTGCTCACCAACTTCGGCGATGGAGCCTCGTCCGAGGGGGACGTCAGCGAGTCGCTTAACTTCGCAGCCGTCTACAAATCCCCAAAGGTTTTTGTCTGCGAAAACAATCTCTACGCCATCACCACCCCCGTCGCCCAAAGC
>JBHHVM010000083.1:0-10225 GCA_046754265.1 Phycisphaerae bacterium | reverse complement strand
GTCCAGGTCAGCCACCACCACCGCGTCACCCGCACGGCCCGCCTCTTCCATGATCTGACCCCGGGGGTCGCAAAAATAACTGCTGCCATAAAACTCGCCGATGTTCCAGGGCGCTTCGCTGCCGGGCCTGTTGATGGCACCGACGAAATACTGATTGGCCACCGCATGGGCGGGCTGTTCCAGCTTCCACAGATACTCCGAAAGACCCGCCACCGTAGCCGACGGATTAAACACGATTTCAGCCCCGTTGAGCCCCAGACACCGGGCCCCCTCGGGAAAGTGCCGGTCGTAGCAAATATAAACCGCCACCTTGCCCACCTTGGTGTCGAACACCGGATACCCCAGGTTGCCGGGCCGAAAATAGAATTTCTCCCAAAAGCCCGGGTTGCAATGCGGAATGTGCGTCTTGCGATATTTTCCCAGGTAGGTCCCGTCCGCATCGATGACCGCAGCCGTGTTGTAATACACGCCGGTCAGGTCCTCCTCGTAGACCGGCAGCACGATCACCATCTCATGTTTCTTGGCCAGGTCACAGGCCCACTTGGTTGTCGGACCGTCAGGGATGCGCTCGGTCATCTCATACCACTTGGCATCCTGTTCGGCACAGAAATAGGGCCCGTAGAACAATTCCTGAAGGCAGACCACCTGCACGCCCTGGTCCGCCGCCTGGGCGATCAGGGCCACGTGCTTTTCGATCATCGATTTCTTGATCTTCTCGGGCGATGACGTAGCCGGCTCGCTGAGCGTGGCCTGAATCAAACCGCCTCGGACGATGCGGGACATGGTGGGCTCCTTCTTGACATATTCGGATATTGTCGAAACCGTGCGAACCGCACAGTCTAGCCCGCTGGGCGCCCCGTTGCAAAGACGCCCTGACCCCCGGCCAATTGCACCGCCCCACCGGCTGCCAAGCTCGTCAAAACCTGCTATACTGTCCGCCCTATTGGACCCATCCAACCATGACGGAGACGCTCTCCATGGCTGACATCGATTCTTGCAAGTGCCTCATAGGCGGGCAGTGGACCCAGGCCCGCACCGAACGAACCGGCGACGTCTGGAACCCCTCGGCAGGCCAGGTCATCGCCAACGTGCCCATGTGTACCGCCGCGGATGTCGACCGCGCGGTCCAGGCCGCCGCCAAAGCCCTTCCCGCCTGGCGCGACACCCCCGCCCCGGACCGGGCCCGCATCATGTTCCGATTCCGCGAGCTGCTCAACCAAAACGCCGACGCGGTGGCCCGAACCGTTTCCCTGGAACACGGCAAGACCTTCGCCGAAGCCAAAGCCTCGGTCCAACGCGGCGTGGAGATGATCGAATTCGCTGCGGGCCTACCTTCCATGCTGGTCGGCGAAGTCATGGCCAACCTGGCCCCCAACGTGGACTGCGAAACCATCCGCCACCCGCTGGGTATCGTGGCCGGCATCACACCGTTCAACTTCCCCGCCATGGTCCCCCTCTGGATGTACCCGGTGGCCCTGGTGTGCGGCAATTGCTTTATTCTCAAACCCTCGCCCCGCGTGCCGCTGACCGCCATTCAGATCGCCAACCTGCTCTTGGAAGCGGGACTGCCCGAGGGCGTTTTGTCGGTCATTCACGGCGACAAGGAATGCGTCGATGCCATCCTGCAGCACCCCGACATCAAGGCTGTCTCCTTCGTCGGCTCGACGCCCATCGCCCGATACATCTACGCCACCGGCACCGCCAACGGTAAGCGCGTCCAAGCGGCTGGCGGCGCGAAAAACCACCTGATCATCATGCCCGACGCCGACCTCGAGTCAGCCGTTCATGGATTGCAGAATTCCGCCTTCGGTTGCGCCGGCGAACGCTGCATGGCCGGTAGCCTGGCCCTGACCGTGGGCGACGTCGCCGATGAGCTGGTGGACAAACTATGCCGATCGGCCGGCGCCATGACGGTGGGCAGAACCGACACCGACAGCCACGTCGACATGGGCCCGGTGATTTCCGCGGAACACCGCGACCGCATCTGCCAATACATCGAAGGGGCATCAGCCGACGGCGCCCGCATCGCCCTGGACGGCCGAAAAGCCCGAATCGCCGACGGGGCCAAGGGCTTTTTCGTCGGCCCCACCGTGGTGGACCAGGTTCAGCCCGGAACACGCCTGGCCAGCGAAGAGGTCTTCGGCCCCGTCCTGTCCGTCACTCGGGTCAAAACGCTCGACGAAGCCATCGCCCTGGGCGACCGCTGCGAATACGGCAACGGCGCCGTCATCTTCACCCGCGATGGCCGGGCCGCCCGGGAGTTCAAACACCGCTTCAACGCCGGCATGATCGGCATCAACCTGGGCGTGCCAGCCCCCATGGCCTGGTTCCCTTTCACCGGCTGGAACCATTCCTTCTTCGGCGACCTGCACATCCAAGGACGCGAGGGCATGACCTTCTACACCCAGCAACGCATGACCATGACCCGCTGGCCCGACCTTTCGACCACTCGGGAAAAACACGACCCCGTCTGGCGGCCGGGAAAGACTTGAGCCGGACGATTCGCCTTGACGGTTCGGGCGTCCAACCTCCACAATGGACCGCTTCCGACTATCGAACCACCCTTGACCTCGAGGACGCGCTATGAAACTCGACACCATCATCACCGGCGGAAAACTGGTCACCGCCACCGACACCACCAAGACCGACCTGGGCATCCGCGGAGAGAAAATCGCCGCCATCGGCAACCGCCTGGCAAAATCCCATGCCAACGGGGCCCGCATTATCGACGCCGCCGGCCGATACGTCATCCCCGGCGGTGTGGACGTTCACGTCCACCTGGCACTGCCCTTTTGTGGCACCACCTCCTCCGACGATTACGACTCCGGCACACGGGCAGCCGCCCGCGGCGGGGTCACCAGCCTGATCGACTTCGCCATCCCCTTCGGCGACGAATCGCTACAGCAAGCCGTCGACAACTGGCACGCCCGGGCCGAAGGCAAAGCCTGCATCGACTACTCCTTCCACTCAGCCATCACCAACTGGGCCAAACACCACAAAGAAATCGACAAGATCATGGACCAGGGCATCCCCACCTTCAAAGAGTTCATGATCTACGCCTCACAAGGGTGGCAATCCGACGACGACGCCATCTTCGGCGCCTTAGAGGCCCTCAAAGAGCGTAACGGCATGCTCTGCGTCCATGCCGAATCCAGCAAAGTGCTCGACGCCCTGATCGCCAAACATCACAACCGCAAAGACATGAAAAAGTACGGCGCCCGCCTGCACACCATGACCCGCCCCCACTACATCGAAGCCGAAGCCATCAACCGGGCCATCTACTGGGCCAAGACCACCGGCGGAAAACTCTTCATCGTCCACATGAGCACCCGCCAGGGCGCCGACATGGTCAAGCAGGCCCAAGCTGAGGGCGTCAAGGTCCTGGCCGAAACCTGCGCCCAGTACCTGGTCCTGGATGATCGCGTCTTCAACCGCAAAGACGGGCACCTCTTCGCCTGCCAACCCCAGGTCAAAACCCCCCAGGATCAGAAACGACTCTGGAGGGGCCTGCAAGACGGCGAGGTCTGCTCCGTCTCCACCGACACCTGCACCTTCACCACCAAACAAAAAGCCATGTGGAAAGGCGACTTCACAAAAATCCCCATGGGTATGCCGGGCCTGGAAACCCTGTTGCCCATCGTCTACACCCACGGCGTGCTGAAGCGCCGCTTGAGCGTTAACCAGTTCGTCGACAAGTGCTGCACCAACCCCGCCAAGGTCATGGGCATGTATCCCAAAAAGGGCGCCCTGCAGGTCGGCAGCGACGCCGACATCGCCATCATCCATCCGAAAAAGAAAACCAAAGTCAACTGGCGCAAGATGGACACCAACTGCGACTGGAGCCCCTACCAGGGATGGGAATTGGCCGGCTTTGCCGAACAAACTTTTTCCCGCGGCAGCCAGATCGTCAACAACTACCGCTTCTGCGGCCAAAACGGACACGGGCAGTTTATCCCCAGATCCAACCCCGGATCGTAGCGCGGGTGCCCCATCCTTGCGAAGCAAGGGTGGGGGACAGACAGAAAGCCGAAAGCTGATTGCTGATTGCTGAAAGCTGAAAGCCATCCATGCCCCAAGCCAACACCAGACCAACCCCAAAAACCCTCAAAGCCAACTTCGCCGAGATCCACCCGCCGTTGGCCGACCACGAAGCCATCACCGAGGCTGCCCGCTGCTTGTACTGTTACGACGCCCCCTGCACCCGGGCCTGCCCCACGCGCATCGACATTCCCCGCTTCATCCGCCAAATCCTGCACCACGACCCGATCGGTTCTGCCAAGACCATCCTGGACGCCAACATCTTCGGCGGTTCCTGCGCCCGGATTTGCCCTACCGACGTGCTGTGCGAAGGGGCTTGCGTGGACAACACCCTGCTCAAAGCCCCCGTCCAGATAGGCCGACTGCAACGTCATGCCTGTGACACCGCCAACCCGCACAGCCTGGATTTCTACCAACCGGGTCCACCCACCGGCAAATCGGTGGCCATCATCGGGGCGGGTCCAGCCGGGCTGACTTGCGCCCACGAGCTGCGCAAGCAAGGCCATCGCGTGGTGGTCTTCGAAGCCGGCAAGACCGCCGGCGGGCTCAACACCCTCGGCATCGCCGCCTACAAAATGCCCACCGACTTCGCGCTGTCGGAGGTGGCCCGCATCCAACGCATGGACATCGACCTGCGCCTCAAGCACCCCGTCGACGGCCCCGGCGTGCTCAAACTGCTCGAAGATTATGACGCGGTCTTCCTGGCGGTAGGCTTGGGCCGAACCGCACCGCTGGGCATCCACGGCGAGAACCTCACCGGCGTCTGGGAATCGCTCGAGTTCATCTTCCAGACCCACACCAAACCACTGAACAAGTGTCAGGTGGGCAAACACGTCGTGGTCATCGGCGGGGGCAACACCGCCATCGATGCCGCCAACGCAGCCGTCCGCCTGGGGGCCCAGTCCGTCACCATCGCCTACCGCCGCGACCATGCCTCCATGCCCGCCTTCACGCACGAATACGACCTGGCCGTCGAAAGCGGCGTCCACTTCGAGTGGCTGACCAAGCCCAAACGCATCATCGGCAAAGCCGGAAAAGTCACCGGCCTGCGCGTCACCCGAACCCGTCTTCAAGGTCAAGGCCGAAAAGCCAAACTGGTCGCCGTCCCCAAATCCGACTTCACCATCCCCTGCGACATGGTCATCAAAGCCCTGGGCCAACAAGTCCTAACCGACTTCCTCAAATCCATCCCCAAACTAAAACTCGACAAGAAGGGCCGCGTCGCCATCGACACTCAAACGGGCGCAACCTCGATCCCAAAACTATTCGCCGGAGGCGACTGCCAAGCCAACGCCGGCGAGGAAGTCGTCAACGCCGTCCAAGCCGGAAAAACCGCCGCAGCCGGAATCCACGCCGCCGTATCCCACGCGATCGATACGAACTGATCCGCCACGTAGAGAGAATACAGCAAAAACCCGGCAATACCTCGTAGTAGCCGAGGGAGAGCCTTCAAGGATACCGAACCCCGTGAGAGGGGCGCCTGATTCCAAGTGACCGATCGTGGGGAGAGGGATCAGTCTCCCGAGCGGTTTGGTGCGCTATGAGACGAGGGTCGCCTATACGGCAACCTGTGGAGCGAGTCCCCCCCGCGGAAAGAGGGTCACCAGGATTGGAATCTGGGGATCCGACTCTCATGACGGCTGCCAAACGAAATGAGGTCAGGTCATGCTGTCGGTTCCGGTCGGGGTGCCATGCCCTACTGGTACTGGTCGTGGCAGCTCTTGCAGCTTGTGCGAATCTCTTTGAACAGGCCTTTGAATCGGGATGTGTCCTTCTTCTCGGCGGCCTGGGCCAGGGCGAGGCACTGGTCGCGGGCTTCGACCGCCCAAGCGCGGTAATCCGCCTTGGTGGCTCGAAAGGCGTTGATGTTGCACAATTCCGCCAGGACGAAGGCGTGGTTTTCCATGTTCTCGAAGCGCTCCTCAGCCGACTCGTTGGTGATCAGGTCTTTGATCTGCCGAAGGTGGTGGGATTGGGCGGTCATCAGCGCGTGAACCGGAGCGACGATTGAATAGGGCCCGGTGGCGAGTCTTTCATCCTGTACGCTGGCGGCCTGGGCCACCAGAACCAGACCCCACACACACCCCGAGATTAGACCGACCGTCAGAAACGTCTTGCTAAGCATTGGGTTACTCCCCTGCAGTTGGTGCCGCCCCTTTTTAATCACATGTGAGGGAAAAATACGCCCCGGCCACCGCCGATGTCAAGGCGCAAATGCTGCCGTCCGGCGGACCGGCTGAATCGGCCGCAATCACGGTTCCGGGAAATCGATCTTGAGGGGGTCCACTCCGGCGCGGGCGCAATGATCCAGTAGACTTTTGACGTACGTGGCCGGGCAGTGGGGAACCTGTTCCAAGCCCAGACGACGCTGCACGCCGGCAATGGCCGACTCGTCGGGCCCTTCAATTTCCACGAACCGGCCGATGAAGGGCACTTCGTCCAACTCGACGCGGCAGTCATCCAGCGCACAGCTATGCCGGCGTTTGGCGTATATCAGTATTGGCAGGTAGCCCAAGGCCAGCAACAAGGACAGGGTGTGGCGGGAATCACCGACGGCGACCTCGATCTCCTCGCGCCGTTTGGCCTGGCTGGGAAGCAAGGGGCCCTTGAAGGTCAACAGGGCCTGGGTGGCGCCGCCGTCCATGGGCCGATTGACTCGCACCCGCAGGGCTGACCCCTGCCGACGTAGCGACCCGTCGGCAGAATCCAGAATATGGTTCGATTCGGTAACCGCGCCCAGGTCCCGGGCCCCCAACTCCGACAGGGTGGCGCGGACCGCGTCCAGATCAGGCACCGGCAACTTGACCTCGATCTCCAGGGCCATGGTCGCGTCTATCTCACCGGTCAGAAACCGGTGCCACATGTTTTGCCGGAGCGACTAAAGCCGATCCAGCAAGGCTTTTAGGAACCCCTTGTACAAGCCGGGCGGCACGTCTTCCAACCCGGGGGCTTGCAACACGTCGACCATGAGCCGTTGCACTTCCTCGCGGGTGCGGTCGGGGGCCCCTTTGAGTTTCCTGGCCACGCGATCGGCCTCGTCCAGGTTCGAGCCCTGCATGCACTTGACGAACCGCACCACCAGCGGGGCTACATCCACCGCCGAGGCCGAGGGCGGCGGCGCCCCTCCCCCGGAAGCTCCTGGTTTTTCGGGGGCTACGTCCTTTTCGCGCCGAAGCTGGACGGCGATCTCCCGGGCCTCTTCTTCAGCCTCCTGGGCCCGGCGCTCTGTATCCTCATCCACCGGGGCGATGGCCAGCGGTTCCACCTCGCCCTCAGGCATGGGCACGTAGACCTCGTGCTTGCAGTACGGGCATTTGCCGTGCCTACCTCCGGCACTATCGGGAGCGCGAATCAACTTGTTGCATTGCGGGCAGTGTAATTCGATGCTCATGCTGGACCTCCACCTAGGCTGATTCCGCCCGGTTACGTCGGGGCCGCAGGATCAATCGTATGGGGATTTCCTCGAAAGGCAAGCGCTCCCGCAGGCGGGCCAGCAGAAAACGTTTGTAATCCTCACGGATCAAGCCCGGCTGGTTGACGAACAGGACCAGCGTGGGGGGGGCGGTTGAAATCTGGGTGGCATAGTAGATTTTCGGGGGTGTCCGCCCCCGCTTGGTGGATGGGCCGCGAAGTTCGAGCACGTCGGCAAGGGCGGCATTGAGTTTGCCGGTTGTGACGCGGACCGACGCCTGCTTGAACAGCGCCGCAGCCGTGTCCACCGCGGCAGTCACGTTGCGAGCGTCGGTGGCCGTGGTGAAGACCACCGGTGCGAAATCCAACTGGGCAAGCACTTTGCCCAGATAATCACCGTAGTCGTCGGTGGTGGCATGGTCCTTGGCCAGGTCCCATTTGTTGATCACAATGACACAGGGTTTGTGTTCGTCGGCAATCACCGAACACAGCTTCTTGTCCACGTCGGTGATGGGCACGGTAGAATCCACGAAGAACAGCACGGCATCGGCCCGTCGAATCGAGGCGGTGGCCCGGGTATAACCGAAGAATTCGATGGCGTCGGCCATTTTGGTCTTCTTGCGGACGCCGGCCGTGTCGATGGCCACGAAGGTTCGGCCATCCAACTCGAAACGGACGTCGACCGCGTCGCGGGTGGTCCCGGGCACCTCGCTGACGATGACTCGCTCTTGGCCGACCAGCGCATTGATGAACGTGCTCTTGCCGACGTTGCGCCGGCCGACGATGGCCAGCTTCATCACCGGGTCGTCAGGCCGCTCCGACGCCAGGCCCTCGAACCGTGCCGAAATGGTCTCTTCCAACTCGTGCCGGCCCCGGTAGTGCAGGGCGCTGATGCAGATCGGTTGACCGTATCCCAGTCGAACCAGCTCAGCCGCCTCGGATTCCAAACGAGGCTCGTCCACCTTGTTGGCCACCAGCACCGTGCGATCGGAATAGCGGCGAAGCAACCGGGCCACCTCCTGGTCCAGCGGCAACAGCCCAGCCCGGGCGTCGGTAAGAAAGAGAATCAAGTCAGCGGCCTCGATCGCGTAGCGGATTTGACGCTCGACGTGCTCGGTCAGGTCGTCGCGATCCTCGATGCCGAACCCGCCCGTGTCCACCAGCTCGAAATACAAATCATCGATGGCGCACACAGCGCTGACCCGGTCCCGAGTCACTCCGGGCGTGGGCTCGACGATGCTGATCAACTGCCGGGTCAAGAACGCCAGCAGCGAGCTCTTTCCCACGTTGGGGCGACCGACGATGGCAACAACGGGTAGGGACATCTAAAACCTTCTGCCGGGCCCCCACAAGCCGCGAACTTGAAGTTCGCGCGGAGGCCGTGACGCGAGGGATGCTCGACTCTTGGAGCACTCCGGTAATCCGGGATAAGCATGGAAAGACCAATATACCCAGGGCGCATGAAAACGACAAAGATCGTCGAATCCGGCGGTGTTCGGCGTTCTTCGCTGAGGAACGTCCGCGCGAACTGAAAGTTCGCGGCTCGATGAAAAGACGCGATAGGCGAACTAATAGTTGAGCGAATAGCTCAACGCCTTGCGCAACTGATGTTCGGTGTCCGGGGGCATCTTCTTGCCGACGCCGGGGTAGAATTTCAGCTCCACCGGCAACCCTGCCTTCCTGAGCGTATCGAGGGCCAGCTTGTTGCTGTCATAGTCGGGGTCCGATCGCCCGACCATGATGTAGAATTTCGGAAAGTCCTTGACCGCGATGCCTTTGTGCGACGCCATCTGGGGATGGTAAAGCCCGCCGATCGGAATCACCGCCCGAAACAACTTGGCATGGCGCATCCCCAGACTAAAGGCCATGTACCCGCCCTGGGCGAACCCCGCCAGAACAATCTTGCGAGAGTTGATCTTGTACTCAGCCCGCACCTTGTCCAAGCTGGCCATCAAAATCGCGTCGGTCTCATCCACCGTCCCCCAGGCATACCCACCGCCCCCGTCGTTGACCGCCCGGGGTGCCAAAAGGATGGCCCCAAACTCGGCGGCGATGCTCTCAAACTTGTCGGCCATCCACTCTGCGCTCCCGCCGTTGGGATGCAAGACGACCACCAGCGGCGACGGCTTTTCGGGATCGTGCTCCGGAGGCAATACAATCAACGGCTTGCTTTTGTCCGCCTGCTGCCGATCCTGGTTCAGCCTCTTATCCTGCGAGGACTGCATCAACGCCACGGCTTCGGCAAAGCCGGGCTCCAGGCGAATTTTGGCCAGGTCCGCGTCTCTCCGGGCCAGGGCCGCGTCGCCGAACCCTTTTTCGGCGCTACGTCGCAGGGTCTTGATGGCGTCTTCCTTTCGGCCCAGTTTGGCATAGACCCTGGCCAGGTTGTACAGCACCACGGCATCCCCCCCCGTGATCTCCACGAGCTCCTCACCGAAGATCGCCGCGATCTCATAGTCACTGGTTTGATACGCCTTCTGAAAGTCCTTGGCTACATCCGCGGGCGAACGAACCTTGCTCTGCTGCCCCGATGCCACCGCCCCACCGACAACCAAGCCAAGAGCGAGCACCAATCCCACCAACTTCCGCCGACCCGTGTCGCTTCGCATAGTCCATCCCTTTCCTAGCCGCTCAAACCGCCCCGCCACCATCCAACTGAACCAACGATCAACAAGACCCTTATGCCAGACGTCCATCTCGAAACGTCAAGCCTCTCAATTCGCACCCCTCACGTCCAGCTCCCGCTCGACCAACGCCTCGAACTCCCGCCGAAACG